>JBCCAA010000100.1:0-6064 GCA_039815055.1 Pseudomonadota bacterium
AAGTGCTGCATGACGGCCTGGCCGACACGAAATACCGGCCTTGCCCTCTGCTGGTGAAATATGTCGAAGCCGGCTGGCTCGGCCGCAAGGCTGGCCGCGGCTTTTATGACTATTCCGGCGAAGAGCCCGTGCCGACGCGGTAGGGAAAATCAATCTCGCGTTTGCAGTGAAAGTATTTATTCCTCGTACCAGCTATGAATTTCTAGTAATCGATAAATCCTAAGTCGTTCGCCTTCATAGACTGCGGCAATACTCACTTCGAAGATGATATCTTGATAGGGGCGCCCTGAAACAATGTCTTGGAGCTCGTCAGCTACCATTTCGGTATCGTAGCTAAGCGTTTTTGGTTTATCATCGATATCTCTAATTATAGCTTTGTGTTGGGTTCGGTCTTTCTTATTTGCTACATTGGGATCCTGATTGTGTTGATAGAGACGCATCAGTACTCGACGGGGGGCAGATCGTTCTTCTGAGAAGACTGCTTCTTTCTGCTCACTAGCAAAAAGATCTGATTCAAAATCCCTGGTAAGCTTTCCAGCATCATCCTTTGTGATCACCAATGCGGTGTCCGACGCACCGTCGGGGTCGTTGCGTTCGCGGAAAGCCAAAGTGAGGCTACCTTTATCGGAATTGGCTACGGCCTGTACCATGTCCACAATGTGTCGTTTGTTTTCTTGTACAGGCTCACTTCGATGTTCACCGGCAAGCAGGTTTCGAACATGTCCCTTAGTCAGCTCAAAGAACTGCTTCAGAATAATGGCTTGATCCATCATTCCGACTGCAATTGCAGCCATCTCAATTATGTAGGAGCCTTTGCGAACTTCTTTCACAAAGAATCGAGTGTCAGAATCAGGTTGCCCGTACGTCTTATCTAGGAAGTCGTCATACTGACTAGCCAACGCTGATAGCATCAAACTGAAATCCCTCACTTCTACAGGCTCAGTTGTATCGAGTACTAATTCGAGCGACCCACCAGCTTCGTCCATGAAACCACTGTAACTTGGGTTTTGCATGGAATGCCAGCCTCAGGTTTAAGAGGACTGTATAGAACATTAGCAGAACAAACTCAACGTTTGCCTACATCCCCCGCATCGGGCCTTCTGTGAGGGGCGTGCCCGCCTCTTCATCCTCCCGCTCCGGCTTACCCGGCTTTTTGCCGTATCCGTGCTTTTTCAACAGGCCCCGGAACTGGTGATAGGAAAGGCCCAGCGCCTCTGACGCCTTGCCCTGGTGGCCATCATGGGCCGCCAAAGCACTATCGATCAGCTCCATTTCATAGCGCGCCACAGCCACATCAAACTCAATCGCACTGAGCCGTTTGGGCACGCGCGGGGCAGGCACGGGCGAGGCCTCCTCCACCTCATGGGGCGCAGCGCCTGGCGCCCAGGGCGAAGCGAAGGGGTCCAGCGCTGCGGGGTCGAACCGCACCGGCTCTCCCGGCTCAAGACTCATGGCCCGGTGCGCCAGCCGCTGGGCGAAGTTGCGCAACTCACGCACATTGCCCGGCCAGTCGTGGGTCTCGATGGCTGCGATGGCTGAGGGCGCAAAGCCCGGAAAATCCTGCGCCATCTCAACCGCCATGCGCCGGGCAAAGAAGTCTGCCAGCAAGGAGGCATCGCCCGCGCGCACCCTTAACGGCGGAAGGGTGATCACATCAAATGCCAGCCGGTCGAGTAAATCAGCGCGAAACGCGCCCTTCGCCACAGCGCCCGGCAGATCCACATTGGTGGCGGCAACAACTCGCACATCGGTGGCCAGAACCTGCTCACCGCCGAGCCGCTGATACTCGCCATACTCAATGACGCGCAGCAGCTTTTCCTGCACTTGCTGGCTGGCGGTGGCGATCTCATCCAGAAACAGCGTGCCACCATCGGCAAGTTCGAACCGCCCGGCCCGCCGGTCTGTTGCGCCGGTAAAGGCGCCGCGCTCATGGCCGAACAGTTCGCTGTCCAGCAGATCTTCCGACAGGGCCGCGCAGTTCACCTTTACAAACGGGCCATCCCAACGCCGCGACAGGAAGTGCAGGCGCTCACCGATTAACTCCTTGCCCGTGCCCCGCTCGCCAATCACCAGGATCGGCCGGTCCAGCGGGGCGACACGGCTGGCATGCTCGAGCGCAGATAGCCAGGCCGGGCTCTCGCCAATCAGTTGAGGGGTACCACGTAGCTCCATGAGGCGCATTATACGAATATTTTTCGTCAATTCTACCAATTTATTTGGTATAAATACCCATTAAGTATGAAGCATGATAGGCCAAAATTCTTATTTATTCATTATATTCAAGGTTCTAGTAAATTAATTTTGGTTTGGCACGGTCCTTGAAAAGTAATTGGCATGCTCAGGGCGGTTAGGGGCCGCCAACCTAAGGAGAAGGACCAGAATATGACCGACCGCAGCTATGAGACCCGCTACGAAGACCGCAAAGAGCGGGCTGGAAATTTCGGGCGGTGGCTGTCCACCCGCCCCGCAGAGAGCTGGATGTTCTTTGTCGTGGGCGTGTTCCTCGGTGGCTTCTTCTTCTAAGGCCCGCCGCCACACTCCTCCCAGTTCAACCGAAAGGATATTTACAATGGGACTATTCTCCCGCCTCGGTGACATCATCAACTCCAACATCAACTCCATGTTGGACAATGCTGAAAATCCGGAAAAAATCGCACGCCTGATCATTCAGGAAATGGAAGACACTCTGGTCGAGGTCCGCACCGCTGCGGCCCGCGCCATGGCCGACAAGAAAGAAATGGAGCGCGAAATCGCCCATTATTCTACGGTCCGCGACGACTGGGAAAACAAGGCCGAGCTGGCCATCGACAAGGGCCGGGAAGACCTCGCCCGCGGCGCACTTCTGGCCAAACAGAAAGCCGATGGCGAAATCGCTCGCCGCCAGGATGCCATGGCCGCCGCTGAGGAAGCCTTCGAAAAGCGCCAGGACGATCTGTCCAAGCTTCAGGAAAAGCTGAGCGAGGCCAAAGCCAAGCATCGCGCGTTGATGATGCGCCGCGAAGCCGCCGAACAGCGGATCCGCATTCGCAGCCAGGTCCATGACGGCAAGGTTGATGAAGCACTCGCTCGCTACGCTAATGTCGAGCGCAAGGTCGATGAGATGGAGGCCTATGCCGACCAGATCAAAAGCCGCGAGCCGACCCTCCAGGCCGAATTTGATGCGCTGGAACGCAATGACGCTGTCGAAGCCGAATTGCAGGCGCTGAAAGCCAAGCGTGGCGGAGGCTCCAAGCCGAAAGCCGTGAAATCAGAAAAGAAGGAGGGCTGATCCATGCTGGTACCCTTTGCCATTCTCGCCGCCATCATGTCGGTGATCACTGCGCCGGGCCTTATCGCCCAATATCTGGAAAGCCGCCGCGCCCGTAGCGAGCAGGTGGACGCCTAGATGGAAGAAGAGATGATCCTTGGCCTTGTTGCCATCGTCAGCCTCTTCGTCCTGCTGCCAGGTATGATCTTCCACTACATCACCCAGTGGCGGAAACAGAAAAGCCTGATGCCAGACGATGAGCGGATGCTGGAAGACCTCTGGCGCTCTGCCAAGCGGATGGAACGCCGAATTGAGACCCTGGAGTCTCTTATCAATAGCGAGGGCGGTGCATCAAACCGCCCTACCGACGACGACTTTACAAGGAGATTTGACCAATGACCCGCGACTATACCGCGTCGCCTAACCCCACCCAGTTTCGCCGTTCGCGCACAAACTCCGTGATTGCGGGTGTGTGCGGCGGGATCGGCGAGCGCTTTGGCTGGGATCCGGTTGTGGTTCGCCTACTGGCGGTGGTCGGCTTCTTCTTCATGTTCGGCCCGCTGATCATCGTCGCGTATATCGTGACCTGGATGCTCACCCCAAAGCGGGGCCGCGATGAGTATCGCGGCCGAGGCAACAGCGATGAAGAAGCGTTCTGGCGCGGGGTCTCTGACCGCCCGTCGGCCACGTTTGCCAATATGAAATACACGTTCATGGACCTGGAAGAGCGTTTGCAGACGCTGGAACGCAACGTCACCTCTGACGAATGGCGCCTGCGCAAACAGTTTCGGGACCTGGAGGGATAATCTGAGCCGGCTGGCGGCGTTAGTATAGCCGCCTGCTGCCCATGAAGCGCACGAGCGAGAAGGATGAGGGATATGCGCAAGGGGACACTAAGCAAATGGCAAGTGCGGATGGCCGTCGCCATCACACTGGGCCTGTTCACGGCGATCTGCTTCGCCACATCAACCAGCGGCGTCCAGGTGAAGGCGGGAGCCCTTCAGATGACCATGGACATGAAGCCGGAGAAGGGGTTGTCGATCCGTTTCGATCGGCCCGTCAGGGGATAGTGTGTTTCACTCCAGGCGGGCGCGCCACGTCAGAGCACGCCCCGTTTAAGCCCCCGATAGATGAACCGCATGGGACTCACGCCGATCCATTGTGACTGGCCGGCTGGCGCTGGCCAGTCTTGCATTTGCGACACCAAAAGCGTGGCAAGCCAGGGCGCGAACGTGAAACCACGGCTGCCCAATCCTCCCAACATGTAAACGCCCGGAAAGACTTGCGCATCCGCCGCAGCAGCCTGGCCTGTGCGAAGCGGCGCAAACAGATCAAGACATCGCTCAAAGTCCGGCATCGGCCCGGCGATCGGCAGACGATCCGGCGTGGTGGCTCGAATGCCAGCGCGCGATGCCCATTCGGTGCCCCGCAATTGCGCGCGCCACCAGGGCTGCAGCTCGCCCAGCGCTTTCTGGTTCGCGATGCGAGCCGCCTCAGACTCCACCGGCGGGCCATCGGCTGCCTGAAAGGTCGCACCCCACAAGCGATCTGGCCCGTCGGCAAGCGCATAGTGGCCGGACGCCACTGCAGACGATGGCGCGTTAGGCAGGTCGCCGACATGCTCGACCTGTCCGAGTTTACCGACCAATCCGATCCAGGTCGCATGTTCGGCCAGCGCCATTCCATTCGCCAGAACGATAGTGTCAAAAGCCCGCCCGTTCAAAGTTCGCGAGGCGGCATTCATATCGAGCTCGGCGCCAAACGCCGTCTCCACGCCGTTCAGGCAGGCCGAAATGATCTCCCTCGGCCTCAAAATCAGCGCACGCTTGTGAAGAAGGCCGCCGCCGGAAAGGGCTTCAAGGTCTTCTAGAGGTAAGGGCGGATCGGCCAGCACTTTTTCAAACCGCTGTTTTTCTGCGTCGTCCTTTGGTGTCTGACGCACCTCGGTTTCAGACACGCCAGGCAAGTCGCGATAGAACGCTCGGGCGCTGAAATAGGCGTCGATGAGAATACGAGACGTCGGCGTGTCTGATGCGTCCAGGCGCGGCATCACCAATGCGAGCGCGTTTCCACTGGCCCCGCTGGCTGGCCCGGCCGGGTCAAACACTGTGACATGGATTCCAGCCTCCATGGCGGTTTTCGCAAGCGCCGCTCCGGCAATGCCCGCGCCAAGGATGGCTATGGTGCTGGGCTGCCTGGACGGAGTTCGCAACGCATACAGATCGGGCGCCCGCGCCGCTTCCGCCGTCAACACCCCCTCCAGACAATCGCGCTTGCGGCCAAAACCAGCGCGCTTTTCCACCGTAAATCCCGCTGCGGACAGTCCATCGCGCACCGCCCTGGCCACGGTGAATGTTGCAACGCGCGCGCCCGGCGCGGATCGCTCTGCCATTAGAGGAAAAAGCGCAGCGTCCCACATCTCACCATTCCGCGACGGCGAGAACCCGTCGAGAAACCAGGCATCCGCCGAAAAGCGTGATTGCGGCAGTGCGGCTGCAATGTCATCCACATGCAGGGTCAGGGTGACCCCCTCATCTGGCCAGATAAATCGGCGAACACCGCGCGCCGGATCAGGCCAGCGTGCCAGCAGTTTGGCAGAAAGATCATTCAGTTCGGGCCAGGCGGAAAGAGCCCGCACCGCATCACCCAGGAGCAGCGGGAAACCCTCGAAACTGACGAAATGCAACCATGCTTTCGTGTTCGCGCGGTGCTGGCGCCACATCTGCCAGAGCGCGAGAAAGTTCAGCCCGGTGCCAAACCCGGTCTCGGCGACGGTGAACTGGTCACGCCCGGACCATGCCTGCGGCAACCCACATC
>JBCCAA010000148.1:0-2970 GCA_039815055.1 Pseudomonadota bacterium
ATTGCAATTGCCATGGGTGCGATCGCGGCTCTCATGGCAGCAGGCGAACTGCATCACGCTCTTGAAGAGGAAAAAGTGGATCAACCCGCCGTGGCAGTGGAAGATCCGCTGCGCCTAGCCTTGCAGCGCTGCCGAACTCTGACCCCCGAAGAACTTAAAGCCGACACCGAGTGTCAATCGGCTTGGGCTGAGAACCGCCGGCGTTTCTTCTCCATTCCATCAGACGGTCAGGAAACGGAGTGAGCCATGGATGGCGTTGGTATCATCGATCGATTCCTGGAGGTCTTCACCTCTTACATCGACAGTGGCTTCGGTCTTCTCAGCGGCGATGTCGCCTTCCTTGCCACCACTCTCATCGTCATCGATGTCACGCTGGCCGCACTCTTTTGGGCCTGGGGCGCGGATGACGACATCATCGGGCGCCTCGTGAAGAAGACGCTCTTTGTCGGCATCTTTGCCTATATCATCAGCAACTGGAACGCACTTGCCCGCATCGTGTTTGAAAGCTTCGCAGGACTAGGCTTGATTGCGACCGGCGGCGCCATTGGCGCAGGCGAACTCCTTCAGCCCGGCCGCATCGCAGCAGTGGGTCTCGAAGCAGGTCAGCCGATCCTCGAATCCATTTCGGATCTGATGGGCTTCGTGTCCTTCTTCGAGAACTTCATCCAGATATCGATACTGCTCTTCGCCTGGATCATCGTGATCCTCTCCTTCTTCATCCTAGTGATCCAGCTCTTCGTCACACTAATCGAATTCAAGCTGGCAACACTGGCTGGCTTCATCCTCGTGCCCTTCGGGCTATTCAACAAAACCGCCTTCATGGCCGAGCGCGTTCTGGGCCTCGTCATCTCTTCGGGCGTAAAAGTCTTGGTACTCGCTGTAATCGTTGGGATCGGCTCAACTATATTTGGTGAATTTACGGCTGGCTTTGCCGGTGAGCCAACCATCAACGACGCCATGGCCATCGTGCTTGCAGCCCTGTCGCTGCTTGCCCTTGGCATCTTCGGTCCTGGCATCGCGACCGGCATCGTCTCAGGTGGACCGCAGCTTGGCGCAGGCGCCGCCGTTGGTGCTGGGCTTGCAGCGGGCGGCGTTGCCGCTGGCGGCTTAGCCGGTCTCAAGATGGCCGGTGCCGCAGGTGGAGCTGTGCTGCGCGGTGGCTCGGCAGTGGCCGGCGGCGGATCGACGGCGTTTCAGATCGGAGCAGCCTCAGGATCGAGTGTGGCCGGGAAAGCCGCGAGCGGGATTGCTGCGGTCGGTCAGGCAGGTGCATCCGTCGCGGCAAGTCCTCTCAAACGGGCCGTCTCGGAAGGCTACCACTCAGGCTCACGCACCGCCTTCGAGGCCACCGGCGGCAAGTTCAGCAATTCCCCCGGCAGCATGCCGCGCCCCGCAAACGACGGGCCGCCCGCTTGGGCACGCCGCATGAAGCGCCAACAGTCCCTGCAACACGGCGCAAGCGTTGCAGCCCACGCCATCCGCTCCGGCGACGGTGGTGGCAGCGGCGCCGTGATCAACCTTTCGGAGAGATCATGATGTTCAAAAGACCCAGCGTGCGATATGCTAAGACCCCGGAACCAATCACACCTTATCAGAAGGCCGCCCAAGCGTGGGATGACCGCATAGGCTCTGCCCGCGTTCAGGCACGCAACTGGCGACTTATGGCGATCGGATGCCTCGCTACAACGGCCACTTTCGGATTGGCCCTTGTGTGGCACTCCACCCAAGGCACAATCGTCCCTTACGTCGTTGAAGTGGACCAGCTTGGTGCGGCACAGGCCGTGGCTCCTGCGACTGCGGACTATCGACCGAGTGATCCTCAAATTGCGTTTCACCTTGCTCGCTTCATTGAAAACGTGCGTCAACGCCCAATCGACCCGATCGTCCTGCGCGAAAACTGGCTGCGCGCCTATGACTTCACTACTGACCGCGGAGCTGTCGCGCTCAACGATTTCGCGCGTGAGAATGACCCGTTTGGCAGTATCGGCGAAGTTCAGATCGCCGCCGAGATTTTAAGCGTTATCCGCGCCTCGGATTCCAGCTTTCGCGTGGCCTGGACCGAGCGTCGCTATGTGAACGGCCAGCTCGCTGGGACCGAACGCTGGACCGGGATCCTCTCCGTTGTCATCCAGCCGCCGCGTGACGCAGAGCGGCTACGAAAAAACCCCCTTGGCGTTTTCGTTCACGCCATCAACTGGTCACGGGAGAACGCTCAATGAAACATCGCAATTCAACCAAACTGCCCCTTGTCGCACTTTGCGCCACATCAATGCTAGCGGGCTGCGCTACCTTCAAGCCACCCGAGATAAGCTATGACGATCCCGTCGAAGCAACTCTGATTGCAGACCCACCGCGACCTGTTCAGATCGTAGAGCGGCCCGAACCACTTCCGCTTCCCGGGCAGCTCATGCGCATCGATGCGGATGACCGCCCACCGGAGGCCACCGAACCGACCGAGCGGATCACCAATGCCAATGCGGCGGCGCGCATCGAGCCCGTCCGAGATGGGTTCATAAACGCGGTCCAGCTATACCCCTACAGTTCGGGTGCCCTCTACCAGGTCTATACCGCGCCCGGACAAGTGACGGATATTGCGCTACAAGCTGGCGAAAGCCTGGTTGGGTCCGGTCCCATTGCCGCAGGTGATACGGCTCGCTGGATCATCGGCGATACCGAGAGCGGAACCGGCGACAATCGTCGTATTCATATCTTGGTGAAACCGACCCGCCCCGATCTGTTGACCAACCTTGTCATCAATACAGATCGCAGAACTTATCATTTGGAACTGCGCGCGACGCCGCAGGCCTATATGGCGTCGGTTTCCTGGCAATACCCCGAAGACGAACTGATCGCGTTGCGCCGCCAGAATGCGCAGAGCGAGGCCGCACTACCTATTGGCCGGAATGTCGACCTCACCAACGTAAATTTCCGCTATCGTATTACGGGTGATCGTGCGCCCTGGCGACCTCG
>JBCCAA010000075.1:0-11784 GCA_039815055.1 Pseudomonadota bacterium
AGTCTATGTATCCTTCCGGCATCAAGGACAATGACGACTACACGTCCATTGTGAACCAGCGCCACTATGACCGCTTGATGGGGTACCTTGAGGATGCAAGCGATAAGGGCGCCGATGTGATCGAGATCAATCCAAAAGGTGAGGATTTCGCACAACAGCCGCACCACAAGATTCCGCCGCACCTGGTTTTGAACCCCACCGATGAGATGACGGTCATGCAGGAAGAGATTTTCGGACCGATCCTGCCGTTGATAACCTATCGATCCACCAAAGACGCCGTGGACTATATCAACGCTAATGACCGCCCGCTTGGCCTGTATTACTTCGGTGAGGATGCCAAAGAGCGCGATATGGTGCTGAACAACACCACATCTGGCGGCGTGACGGTGAATGATGTGATGTTCCATATCGGACAAGAAGACTTGCCGTTTGGCGGGGTGGGCCCCTCAGGCATGGGCGCTTATCATGGCGAGTACGGTTTCCGCGAGTTCTCCCACGCCAAAGCCGTCTACACCCAGACTGGCTCTGAAATCCTGAAAATGATCCGCCCACCCTACCGCGAGACTTTCCGCAAACAGATTGCGGGCCGGATCAAACGCTAGTGACGCTTGCCGAACACCACAAAGTTGGTCAGTGCGAAGTTTACAAACAGCGCCGTTGCAGACGCGATTGCGAAAGCCATCAGGGGTGCCCCAACAACCGGCAGCGCCATCGCCACAAGCGCGGTATAGATGCCCAGGTTGAGCAGGGCGCCAATGCTGTTTGCAGCCACATACTTGCCAAGACTCTCACGCAACAACAGGCCCGTGGCGCGATCGGCAAACACGAATTTACGGTTCAGGACATAGGTCACAGTAACGGCGGTCAGAAACGAGATCAGGCGCCCGACATAAGGCCCAAGCGTGTCCAGCAGCAGCCACAACAGGCCACCATCGACGACAAAGCCGACGCCGCCGACCAGAAAAAAGCCGGCGAACTTGTTCGCGGTGTCGCGGTGAATACAATTCATCGTGTTTCTGCTAGATAGGCAAGCCGTTTGGCCTCACGCCGCCCACGAGTCACCGTTTCCAGGGTAAGCCCAATGCTGAAAAAATGGAGCGCTGCGATGCCGAAAGCCACGCCCAGGATCCAGGTGGGCTGGCGCAAGACCTGACCGGTGGACAAGTATTCGAGAATGACCGGAACGCCCAGCCCTACCGCAAGCACCAAATTGACCACGCCCAAACCGCCAAAAAACGCCATGGGCCGTTCTTCCCGGGTGAGATCGGCAATCACCTTGAGAATACGAAATCCGTCGCGGAAGGTGTTGAGCTTGCTCGTGCTGCCTTCCGGCCGGGCAACATAGCGCGTGTCCACCTCTGCTACGGGCGCGCGGATTTCCAGCGCATGGACAGTAAGTTCGGTCTCGATTTCAAAGCCTTTGGCCAGCGAGGGGAAGGTTTTCACAAATCGACGAGACATGACCCGATATCCAGAAAGAATATCGCTGAACCTCTGTCCGAAGATCAGCGATACCAATCCGGTCAACATACGATTGCCGGTGCGGTGACCTACGCGATAAGTCTCGTATTTCTGTTCGGGTTCATCACCGTCGCCACGTCGCACGCCGACCACCATATCGGCATGCTCATTCTCCAACTCTGTGATCAGCTTTGGCGCGGCTGCAGCGTCATAGGTGGCGTCGCCATCGGCCATTACATAGATGTCGGCCTCGATATCGGCGAACATGCGCCGCACGACATTGCCTTTGCCCACTAGGGGTTCGCGGCGAACAATCGCACCAGCTTTTGCAGCTATGTGAGAGGTCTCATCGGTCGAAGCGTTATCATACACATAGATCGAAGCGCCTGGCAGCGCCGCGCGAAAGCCTTCGACTGTCTCAGCGATCGCCGCTGCCTCATTGTGGCAGGGCAGCAAAACGGCGATGCGCGGGTCGCTCGACATGGCTTCTCTGTTTGACTTGGCAGAAAGTTCCGGGGGCTTGCCCTTTCCCGGGAGTTTGGTCAAGACAAGCGCTGGCCTGCAAGGCGGCGCGACTAGGAGAGGCGATCAATGCGGGTTTTCAACCAGCGAGCATGGACCACTGCGGTGTTGGTCGCTCTTGCATTGGTGTTGGCACAATTTGTGTTTCGCCCGCCTTGGCGCGACGAATACTGGGCGCTCTACTTCTCCAATCCGAACGCATCGCTGTGGCCGCTGATCACTGAGACGATGTCTCGGGACGTTCATCCCCCCGCATATTTCATTCTCCTTCACGCCTGGCGGCAGGTCGCCGAAGTTGAGTTGTTCGCGCGGGCTTTGAACCTGGTATTCCTTGCCTTTGGTGCCTGGGGCGGGTGGCAGATGCGCGGCCAGAGACCCCATGAAACTGCGCTGTTTCTCTTGTTGTGTGGAACTTCGTTCTGGCTTGTGTTCTTCAGTGCGGAAATCCGCATGATGTCTGCGCTATTTGTATTGTGTGCACTGATGGTGCTAGCCGGGCGAAACTGGTTGTCTGGCCATAATCCCACCGTGAATATGGCATGTTGGGTTGGGCTCGGCATGGCCGCGGCCAGCTCACATTTCTTCGGCGCACTCTGGACCGGCAGTTTTGGCCTGGCACTGGGGCTCGCCTGGCTGTTGCGAGGACGGTTTTTCGGCTTCGTCCAAGCGGGTGTATTCACTCTTGTTGCGTTGGCACCGGCACTGGCCTGGATCGCTATTTTCCGCCCGGATACCAATCCCGGTGCGCCTAGCGCGGAGGTGGTGTTTACCCAGGCCCTGACCGATGGGCTGGAGCAGTTTCTGCGCGGGATCACCGTGAAAACTGCGTTCGCGAACCTCGCCGCAACGGTGGCGGCATCCTTCGGTTTGAGGGCGGCGCTGTCTGGCTGGCAGGGCGGTGAGACACGGCCGCTACTTTGGGCGGTGGGCATCGCGGTCGCCGTCGCGTTCGGGGTGCATCTGTTCTACGTGCCGCTGATCAAGGAGCGCGCGTTTATCGTCGTCATCCCAGCGCTACTATACATCGCCGCAGTGGCTATTCGGTCGCTCAAGCCCGAGCAGACCCGCGCTCTGGCCATATCGAAAGCTGCGCCCATTGTTGCGGCCATCAGCCTGCCGCTGTTCGCCAGCGAACTATTCAAGGATCGCGAGCGCTATAGAGAGGTGGTGGCCTTCCTTGCCGACCGCCCGGGCTGTGCCGGATCGCCGATCCTGGCGTATGAACGTCCGTCCAGTCAGGCTCAGGATTTCGCCTGGTTCTTTACCGAGCAGGTGCTGGATAAAGCCTTTGAGGACGGCGACTTAGCTCTGGTGCGATTGTCCGCAGGTGCCGGACTCCCGCCAAATGCCGGCTGCGATGTTCGCGCGCTTGCGATGAACATGCCGCGTGGCAGCCGCGGAGCAGACGATATGTATGCTGCCTTCAGCGACGCTGGCCATCCAATTGCCGATTGGCAGGAAATCGTTCTGGGTGAAGGGCGTTCGCGCATTTTTGTCAGCCGCGAGTCATCAGCATCGACAAATTAGCGTCTCAGGAAATCGGGAACATGTTCGCCAAAGCCCGTCACATCATCGGCGGCGGGGTCTAGGACGGGATCGTCATCGCGGCGCTTGCGATCTCGCCGGGGGCGGTCTTCTTTTTCGGAGCGTGGACGATCTTCTTTTTCAGGCCAGGTGGCCGTTTCGGTCGTGTCTCGTACATTGCGGCGACTTCGGTCTCTGTCACGATCACGGCCGCGGCCGCGTCCTTCGTTTCGCCCGCGTCCACGGCGTCCACCTTCGTCGGGCGGAAGGTCTTTCAACTCCTCCTCCAGACCGGCGGGCATGAAGTCTTCAACGTCTTTGGCGATCATTCTCAGCACGCCAGCCCATGCTTTTTCGTCTTCGGGCGCGACAATCGTAAAGCTTTCGCCCGTTCGGCCGGCACGGCCTGTGCGTCCGATCCGGTGGATATAATCCTCGTCCTTCGGTGGCGGCGCGAAGTTGAACACATGGGACACTTCGGGAATATCGAGCCCGCGCGCCGCCACATCAGAGGCGACCAGTAGTTTCAGATCACCGTCGCGGAAGCGTTCCAGCGTCTGGGTGCGATAAGCCTGTGGCAGGTCGCCATGGATCGCTGCGGCGTCAAAGCCATGCTTGATCAGTGATTTAGTTACAATGTCGACTTCGCGCTTGCGGTTGCAGAACACGATGCCATTCTGAATTTCGCAGGCTTCGATAACTCGGCGCATGGCTGTGCGTCGCGCCTTCGCGTCGTTTATGGCGATCTTGACCACATGCTGGGTGATGGTACTGGCGGTTTCCGTTGGGCGAGAGACCTCGACACGCTTGGGGAGGGTCTGAAATTTCTCGGCGAGCCGGGTGATTTCAGGCGGCATTGTTGCGGAGAACAGAAGGGTTTGGCGTTTCTTCGGCAGGAGGTCGCAGATTTTCTCGATATCGGGGATGAACCCCATATCGAGCATCCGGTCAGCCTCATCGATGATCAGGGTTTCGACACCGGTCAGCAGGATCTTGCCACGTTCGAACTGATCGATCAGGCGCCCTGGTGTGGCGATCAGCACATCAACCCCACGCATCAGAAGCGTTTCCTGCTCCTTGAAGCTGACCCCGCCAATGAGAAGTGCCATGGTGAGCTTGTTGTATTGTCCGTACTTTTCGAAATTTTCCGAAACTTGCGTTGCCAATTCCCGGGTCGGCGCCAAGATCAGGCAGCGCGGCATGCGGGCACGGGCACGGCCACGCGCCAAACGGTGGATCATGGGAAGCACAAATGCGGCCGTCTTGCCGGTGCCGGTCTGGGCAATGCCCGTTACGTCTCCGCCCAGGATCACATGGGGGATGGCCTGGGCCTGAATCGGAGTCGGTTCCGAATAACCGGCCTCTGTCACTGCTTTCAGGACGTTCGGTCCAAGACCAAGCTCGTCAAATGTCATGCCGCCCCGGGGAAAAATTGGAATCGTGGAATCTCGCATCTCGCGATTGGCGCGCACCATATGTATCGCACCTGCGAAGTCAAATCATGAGTGCACCTTAAGTTGATGTTGCGGCGCCAAATACGGTAAGAGCGCCACAAATATTAGAAACGAGGAGGATTTTAGCCATGAAAACTACAGTTTTTATCGACCCGATGGTGATGGATGCTGTTCGCGACGGAACCGGGCTGAAGACGAAACGCGAAGTTGTTGACCATGCTCTCCGGTTCTTTCTGGACCATGTGGAACGCGGTGACTTGATTCTACCAGGCGAGACGGCTGGCGGTCGGATCATATTTTGTGAACACGCGGCCAGCGCGTTTGAAAATGCTCTTTCACAGACCTCTGAAGGCAGCGGAGCGGCGCGACTCCTTCCCGAAACAGCATAAGAAAACGCCCGCGGGTCAAACCCGCGAGCGTGATTCCAATCAAAGGCCGGAATTTGTTCAGTCGGGCAAATTTGCGTTAGCAAAGTCCCAGTTCACTAGCTTGTCCAGGAAGTGGTCGATGTAACCAGGACGGTCGTTCTGGTAATCGAGGTAATAGGCGTGCTCCCAGACATCCATCGTCAGCAGGGGAGTCGCGTCGGCGTCTTCAACCGGTGTGTGGGCATTCAGCGTGTTGGTGACGTGCAGCTTGCCGCCTGCCATCACCAGCCAGGCCCAACCTGAGCCGAACTGAGTTGCGCCCTTGGCTTTGAAAGCGGCTTTGAACTCATCATACGAGCCGAAATCGCGGGTGATCAGTTCAGCAATCTTGCCGGTTGGGGCGCCGCCGCCACCTGGTGTCATGGAGTGCCAGTAAAAGGTGTGATTCCAAACCTGAGCCGCATTGTTGAAAATGCCTGACTTGCTTTGATCGCCTGAGACAGCGGTGACGATGTCTTCAAGCGATTTGCCTTCAAGCCCTGTCCCGCCAATGGCGTCGTTCAGTTTGTTGACATAGGCCTGATGGTGTTTTCCGAAATGGTAGTTCAGGGTGTTTTCCGAAATATGAGGCTCGAGGGCGTCGCGGCTATAAGGCAGCGGGGGCAGTTCAATCGCCATTTTCTGTCTCCTTGCAGGGCTGTAAGCTGTTTTTCCAACGGTTGTTTGTCATATGGGTTTCATGTCGTCTCCGGCCACCCCCCTCGGCGAAGAAGATTGGGCTCGCCTCGATGCCAGGCTGGCGCGCACCGACGAAGACCGTTGGGTGTCGTCGCGCTATGCCCCGCTTCGAGAGCGACGCGCATTGATCGCCCTATATGCATTGAACGTTGAACTGGCGCGTGTGCGCACCGCCGTGACGGACGCCACGCTGGGAGCGATAAGGTTTCAATGGTGGCGCGATGCGCTGACAGAAATTGAGTCCGGCAGCTCGCCGCGCAAGCATGATGTGGTTCTGGCCGTTGCCCATGTTGTTCAGTCAGGCGACTACAAATCCTCCGCGTTACAGCGTCTCGTCGATGGCCATGAAGAAGCGTTTGAGGCTGGTGATCGTAGCCTTGAGCCGGAAGCCATGCTGATGGCCGTTGCTGCGAATGTTTGCGCCGGGGCACATGGGTGGGGGGAATACCTGCGCGAGGTTGCACCGGCCTATGGCGCCCTTCGCCGCGGTGATACCAAGGAGCACGGGCCAGTGTTGCCCAAAGTACCGGGCGACATCCGCCCTGCCGTCGCCCATGTCCGTCTCAGGCGAACCTATTGTCAGGGGCGCACGCCCAGCAGTCTGACTCGTCGGATCGTTGTCTTGAAGGCGATGTTGACTGGCGGCGTCTAATAGCGGCGGCTGGGTTCGCCTGCTTTCAAAGCCGAACTATAGTTACGTTGCGCCAGCGGTGTGCAGGCGCAACAAATCGATCTATGGGGCTGACATGGTTGATATTGCGGACACCGTCGGCGCTGCGCCTCAGTCAAATAAGCTGGAGAAGTCTCTCAAGCTTTTTGATGTCTATGCCATGGCGACGGGCGCGATGTTTTCCTCAGGTTTGTTCCTGCTGCCTGGCATTGCAGCCTCCTATACCGGCGGCTCGGTGTATCTGGCCTATTTCTTTGCTGGGTTTCTGATCCTGCCAGCGATGTTTTGTATGGCGGAGCTATCGACGGCGATGCCAAAATCTGGCGGCACGTATTTTTTCCTGGACCGCAGCCTCGGCCCGATGATGGGTACGATTGGGGGGCTGGGGTCCTGGGTCGCTGTGGTGTTCAAGAGCGCGTTCGCCCTGGTCGGTATGGGGGCTTACCTGGGCATTTATCTCGATCTGCCCTTTACGATCACTGCTATCGTTCTCACCCTGGTGTTTGGACTCGTGAATCTGGTTGGCGCAAAGGAAACGACCTTGCTTCAGCGCGTTTTGGTAACCGTGCTGGTTGTGATTCTAAGCGCCTTCGTCCTGATCGGCACCGCCCATGTTGGCCCGGGGCATATGTTCGATACCAATCCCGACTATGGCGCGTTCTTTTCCTCCGGCTTTGTCGGGTTCATTTCGACCATCGGGCTCGTCTTTGTGTCTTATGCTGGTCTCACCAAAGTTGCGAGCGTGTCGGAAGAGGTCGAAAATCCGGAGCGCAACATTCCGCTCGGCATGGCGCTTTCGCTGGTGACCGCCACAGTGATCTATACGATGGGGACCCTGATTCTGGTGTCAGTGCTTGAGCCCAATGAGCTGTTTGCCAGCCTGACACCGGTGGCCGATGCGGGCCGGAAATTTCTCGGCTGGTTGCCTTATGATCTGGGGGTGGCGCTGATCGTGATTTCTGCGATCGCCGCATTCGCTTCCACCGGCAATGCCGGCATCATGTCGGCGTCGCGTTATCCGTTTGCCATGGCCAAAGACAAGCTTTTGCCGGAACAGTTCAGCCATGTCGGCCGGTTCGGTACTCCGGCCAATGCAATTGTTGCTACAACTTTGGCGATGATCGTGGTGTTGGTGGTTTTCGACGTTTCATCGGTCGCAAAGCTCGCCAGCGCGTTTCAATTGCTCTTGTTTGGCATGGTCTGCATCGCTGTCATTGTGATGCGCGAGGCGGAGATCGATAGCTACAAGCCGGGCTTTCGCGTTCCACTATACCCATGGATGCCTATTGCGGGCGTTTTGATCGCTTTCTGGCTGATCATAGAAATGGGCATACTGGCGATCGGGTTTACTGGCATGCTGACCATTGGCTGTTTGCTTTGGTACCAGTTCTACGCGGCAGGAGCTACCAAGCGGCGCGGCGCCATCTTCCACGTCCACGCCCGGCTAGGGCGTCAGCGTTATGAGGGGATTGAGCATGAGCTCATGACAATCCTCCATGATCGCACACAAGCCCAGAACCTGTCTTATGAGACAGTTGTGGCACGATCCTGCATGGTGGATTTGCGGTTTGGCACGTTCAACATGAAGAATCTCGCTGCGCTCATGACGGAGCGCGCTGAAAAGCGGTTTGGATTTGATCCTGACATTCTCGACAAGCGCTTCGGCGATCCAGCACCAGCGTTTCACCCTATCAGCGACGGGATGTCGATCTGGTATGCTTCTGACAAAGCGCTCGAAGAACCGGCCCTGTTTGTGTTCCGGTTCGGGGCTGAAACCCGGCTGGAGATCGATGACCATGAGGGCGGGGAACACACGCTGATGTTCCTGATCACGCCGCGCCAGCCCGTCGGCCTGGACCTGCGCATTGTCGGCCACCTTGCCGAGGTTGCCCAGGGTGAGGGCTTCATCCACCGCTGGCTTTCGGCGCGCGATGAAAAAGAGCTCAACGAAATCCTCATGCGCGATGATCACTTTGTCCATGCGCCGCTTAGCGATCTGCCGGGGATCGCGGCCCAGGTCGGCAAGACAGTGGGCGAAATAGACGTGCCCAGTTCCTGTCTGATTGTGATGATCGAGCGCGGCGGCGAACTGATCATTGCCAATCCGAAGGAGGAGCTACGCGAGGATGACCTTCTGGCGATCATCGGCGAGCCTGGGGATCTGGGTGAATTGTTCGAAGAGCCGGCGGATTAGGCGCGCAGGATTTTTCCACCCGTCATAGCAGCTGGCACCCCTGTGGTGGTCGGCCAGCTGATTGGCAATCCGCGTGAGGTCCGCACCGAAAGCAGGGCAAAGGCCTCGGCCTCGATACTGTCGCCGCGCAGTCCTGCGTCTTCCGCTTCGAGAATCGGGCATGGAAGGTTGCGCGCCAGCGCCTCCATCAGCGCGGGATTGCGCCGCCCGCCACCGCAGGCAATCACCCGTTTCGGGCGTTCCGGCAGCGTGTCGATCCCAACCGATACGCAGCGCGCTGAAAACTCCGTCAGGGTCGCCGCGCCGTCCTCAAACGTCAGGCCGCGGGCCATATTCGCATTGAAATCGTACCGGTCGAGCGATTTGGGCGGCCTCTCCACAAAGAACGGGTGCTCAAACAGTTGCGCCAGCAAACTTTCATGAACGCTGCCGGAGCGGGCAAACCGGCCGTCCACATCATGGGTGCCGCGGCCATGACCTTCTACCCACTCATCTATCGGACCGTTCGCCGGGCCAGTATCAAACGCGATTAGCGTGCCATCTGCCAATCGTGTGGTGATGTTGGCCACGCCGCCCAGGTTGAGCAGCGCCGCCTCCCCGCCGATCCGGTCCATCAATGCGTTGTGATAGGCAGGCGCAAGTGGCGCACCCTGACCGCCGGCGGCGACATCGGCCGTGCGAAAATCATGGGCGAGCGGGACCTCCAGCGAAGACTGCAACGCTGCGCCATCAAGAAGCTGAAGCGTCGCGCCGGGGGTACCCTCCATGGGCCTACGGTGCAGCACGGTTTGCCCGTGAACACCTGCAATGGCCGGCCTTGGCCCGCCCCAGCCGTCAAGCATGGCCTGCCAGGCATCAAGATGGGTCGCGGTGATCACTGCTCTGGCGGCGTCGAACTTTAAGCCGGGCGCATCGCCCTGCCAATTCCAGGCCTGGGCCGCCTTTGTCGCGATTTGCAGCTGCTCGCGCTCAGTGGGTGTGTACTTGCGCTCCGCCACCGGACCAAACTCCAGTACCTCAACGCCGTCGGTCAGGATCATCGCGGCATCCACCGCATCCAGCGATGTGCCCGACATGAACCCTGCGGCCCAAATTGGTTCAAAAGCGTCAGATGCATTGCTCAAATCGTTGACCTTTCCTATGAGGCTTGGCTTCGCTTCACCGGGTTTGGAGGCCGATATGGGCAATTACAAGTCAGAGTTCCTGAAGACGTTGTCTGAGCGCGGCTATATCAAACAGATGACCCACCAGGCGGAGCTGGATGACTACTGTGCCAGCGCTGTGCCCATCGCCTACATTGGCATCGATGCCACGGCCGACAGCGCCCATGTCGGCCACCTCGTGGGGATCATGATGTTGCGCCGCCTGCAGCAGGCGGGCGGCAAGCCGATTGTGCTGATTGGCGGTGGCACTACAAAAGTGGGGGATCCCACCGATAAGGAAAAGTCCCGCCCTATCCTGACCGAGGAGCAGATCGCAGCGAACGCCGAGGGCATCAGACGTGCCTATGGTCAGTTCCTGACCTTTGGAGACGGTGAAACTGACGCGATCATGGTCAACAATGCCGATTGGCTCGATAAGCTCGGCTATATCGAAGTGCTCCGCGATGTCGGTAAATACTTCACCATCAACACGATGGTGAAACAGGACACGGTGGCGCGCCGGCTGGCGGCTGAGCAGCCTTACACCTTCCTGGAGTTCAATTACCTGTTGCTCCAGTCCTACGACTTTCTCGAACTGTCTCGCCGCTATGGCTGTTTCTTGCAGATGGGCGGATCGGACCAGTGGGGGAACATTCTCGGCGGCGCGGATTTGATCCATAAATCCGATGGCAAGGATGCCTTTGGCCTGACATCGCCGCTGCTGACCACTGCATCGGGCGCAAAGATGGGCAAAACCGTTGATGGCGCGGTCTGGCTGAATGCAGACAGGCGCAGTCCCTATGAGTACTGGCAATTCTGGCGCAACACCGAGGACGGCGATGTTGGCCGGTTTCTCAAGCTGTTCACCGATATTCCAATGCAGGAGATCGCGCGGCTTGAAGCGCTGGAAGGCGCTGACATCAACACTGCCAAGATCGCGCTCGCCGATGCTGCAACCACAATGCTCCACGGGCAGGCCGCAGCGGACGAGGCGCGAGAAACCGCCGCGAAAGTGTTCCGCGACGGAGCCACGGGCGATGCGCTGCCCACCGTCGAACTCGCGAGGGATCAGCTTGTTGGGATGCTGGTGGCAGCCGCGTTCACGGCCGCTGGACTAACCGAGAGCAATGGGGCGGCCCGGCGCCTGATCAAGCAAGGCGCGGCCAAATTGAACGATACCAAGGTGGAGGATCAGAACGCTGTGCTCTCGCTCGATGATCTAGGCGAGGACAAAACAGCCAAACTTTCTGCCAGCAAGAAACGCCACGCCTTGCTAAAGGCGGTCTAGGCTATTCGCCAGGAGCTTGCTCGACGTCCTCGGGAAGAGGCAATTCGGTGTTCGTCGGGTTCTCGAAAATTCGCCGCAATATGCCCGGCGTTACAGCCGATAGTGGGTTGATTGCCACTTGAGCTTTGGCGAGGTCGCCGCGCACCGAGTAGGTCAGCGAGAACACGCCCTCGCCATCCCGGCCCACGAACAGGTCTCCTATGATGGGTATGCCGCCAAGGGCGGAATTCACCCCAAAGCTCGGCACCAGAACACCGTCTATGGAAATGCCTTGATCGACGAGATCAAGCCAGCCATTCACGGTCAAGCCAAGCGCGGGGCCGGATGCGCGTCCGCCGTCCACCGCAATCCGCCCGCCGCGTGAGCGAAGGGGCAAATCGATACGCGTAAACAGCACGCCTTCGCCCCCCAACGTGTCCGCCA
>JBCCAA010000014.1:0-47672 GCA_039815055.1 Pseudomonadota bacterium
CCCCGGAAGACCGCATCATCGCCCCGGTTCGGTCGGTCCGGACCCGCCTGCCATGGGGCGATGACGGGGGTGAGTATGGGGGAGCGTGGGGTGGGTCGGATAGAGTCTTTGTTTGTTTCCGTGTCGGCCCTTGCGGGCCTCACATGAAACGCGCTCAGGGCTGTTTTGTTTGATCCCCGCTGCGCCTTTGGCTCCGCGATGGAGCGCGCTCAGGGCTGTTTTGTTTGATCCCCGCTGCGCCTTTGGCTCCGCGATGGAGCGCGCTCAGGGCTGAATTACTCCCCGTCATCCCGGACGGCGCGAAGCGACGATCCGGGACCCATCTCCGAGAGCTGCAACACAGCACAGGTCTCACCAGCAAGCGGGTAGAACTCACAAAATATGGGTCCCGCGATCAAGTCGCGGGATGACGGTGCTTTGTCGGGTCATTTTCCCGGGCTTGACCCGGGCTCTCTCCAAACACCGCGCGCCTTACCAAGAAGGCCCCGGATCAAGCCCGGGGAGGCGGGGTGTGGGGTTCTGGCGCTTACCCCAAGTTCCGCTCATGCCTGCGCACGCAGGCATCAGAGCCAGACCTACTCACTCCTCACTGCGCTTCGCCTCTTCTGCCTTTCGGCGCTTTTTCACGCGGTCGGCGCGGCCGGAGGCGACAAATTTGAAGATCTGCCAGGCCTCACCGAGCGTCATTTTACGGTCGGGGCGCGCCACGCCTTCTTTGGCTTTCTTGGCGACTTTAGGCCGCCTGCGCTTGCGCACTTTCGCGGTAACAGGATGCAAGGGCGGGGCTTCGCCAACCGGCTGGCATTCGAGCAGGGGTACAGCAACGCCGTCGCTGTCATGTTCGATCTGACCCGGCACATCCCCGGCGGACAATTCATCCGAGACGTTGTGGAGCAGATGCTCATCGGAGAAATCGATCGCGAGTTCCACCCAAAGCGGCAGGTGATCTGACATCTGCCAGGTCATCCAGCGCTTGGCGTAATAGTCCTTATCCTTGCCCGCATCTTTCGGATTACCCTGTGGGCCAAGGTCGCGGTGGCGCTCCGGCAGCACGGGGGCGTAGTGGTGATAGTGGTCTCGCTTAAACAGAGACTTGGTGAAATTAAACACCCCGGCAGACAGGAACGTCACCTCATCACGCTTCGTGCGGAAGGCGATCTGGTCATAATATTTCGTACCCAGGACGTTCGACGGAAAGAGTTCCGGCGGAAGAATGAAACCGGCCTTGGTCAGCGCGGTCATGGTTTCGTCCATGGTGTTCTTGATGTTGAAATCGCCCAGCAGGATGTAGTTTTCCTTTTCCCGGTCCGCCCGTTTGGACATCTCCTCGGCGATGTATTCAATCTCCGCCACCCGGCGCTGGTAACCTTCTGATCCCTTGGTGTTGGACCCGAAGAAGATGTGAACCGTGCACAGGGAGAATTTGAACCATCCCGCCTGAAACGACACCAGGAACGGCGTGCGGGCGAACTGTTGCTCATCGGGCAGAAGCGCATGTTTTGGCAGCACAACCTCGCCAGCCACATTGCGGAACTGGACTTTCGATTTGTCGTAGACAAACGCCATGCGTTCGCGATTGCCGCCCGCCCCGGTGGTGACATCGGTGGCAATGAAATCCCAGTCCGGCCCCAGCAGGCGCATCACCTGTTTCAGCGGTTCGAGGTCTTCATTGATCTCCTGGATGGCGCAGATGTCGAAGGCGGAGATCACCTCGGCGATATAGAACAGGCTTTCGCGGCGGCGCGGGCCGTGGCGAAACTTGTTGTTGTCAAAATCGCGGATATTCCAGGTGCCGATGATGATTGACGCTTCACGGGTGCGACGCGGCACGCCGGTGGGAACGGCTTCGCGAAGCTGTGCACGCAGGTCGAGCAAGCGCCGTGAGACCCAGTCGGTTTCGGCTTCGGAGAACAAACGCCGATTGCGCAGATCCCGGTAGAACACCATGGCCGTCCATCCCCTGAGGCGCGCCTTCTGCGCGATCTGTTAACGCATCCTTTGGAATGGTTAGCGACTGGTTAATTGGCCAGGGGTGCAGGCGTGCTAAATAAGCTGTCCAGACTGATTCCGGAGACCCTTTCATGCGCTATTGGCTGTTTAAGTCCGAACCCTTCAAGTGGAGTTGGGAACATCAAAAGGCCAAGGGCGAGGCGGGCGAAGAGTGGGATGGCATCCGCAACTACCAGGCTCGCAACAACATGCGCGAGATGAAGATCGGTGATCGCGGCTTCTTCTACCATTCCAATGAGGGGCTTGAAGTGGTCGGTGTGGTGGAAGTGTCAGCCGAGAGCGCGCCCGACAGCACCACCGATGATGAGCGCTGGGATTGCGTCCATATCCGCGCACTCGTCGATGTGCCGGAACCTGTGTCGCTGAAAGCGGTGAAGGCGAATGGGAAGCTTGCTGAGATGAGCCTGGTGACAAGCATGCGCCTGTCGGTGCAGCCTGTGCTGGAAGAGGAATGGATCGAGGTTTGCCGGATGGGCAGGCTGGACGGTAAGACGTTGAAGCCACTGTAGGAGGCGAGACACGAGATGAGCTCCATGCGATTGATCTGGCTTGCGGCAACGACCCTCATGTTGGCGGCCTGCGCGACGGCCCCGGTCAAGGGTGCGAGCCTCCCGCTCGATGCGTCGTCAAAAGCTGCAGAGTTTGAGTTCGCCAAGCAGACTCTTCAGGGCCTGCAAAAGCGCTCGATCGACCAGAACCGCGAGTATTGCGGCTATCTCGGCCTGGAAACGGATGGCAGCTTGTGGGCCTCGCAAGCCACACCCGGGGAGGAAGGCTCGTGCTGGTCAAAACGGCCGCCAAAACGCATCAAGGTAACCGCCTCCTACCATACCCACGCGGCCTATTCCGCGGCCTATGATAGTTAAGTGCCATCAAGCTGGGACATGCTTGGCGATATCGACGAGGAGATTGACGGCTACATTTCCACGCCTGGTGGACGTTTCTGGTTTGTCGACTCGTCTGAGGAACTCGCTGCGCAGATCTGCGGCGAGCACTGCCTGACCAGCGACCCGCGCTACCGGCCGGAAATCGACTATGACGTCGCCGAGACCTATACGCTCAAAGAGCTGATGAAGTTCGGGTTTTGACAGACGTCACGCTCTTTCGCCCGGTCGGTTCCGCCGAACTTTTGAAGATCAAGGCCTCCGGCTGGCGTGCTTTTCCGCAGCGGTTGCCAGATCAGCCGATCTTTTATCCCGTGACGAACTTTGAATATGCCGAGATGATCGCGCGCGACTGGAACGTCAAATACAATGATGACGGGAAAGGCTTTGTGACACGCTTCGACGTCATGGCGCAGGTCGCAAATCGCTACGAGCGCAAAGTAGTCGGTGGGCGAGAATGCGAAGAGCTATGGGTGCCGGCAGAAGAGCTCTCCGCATTCAACGATGCGATCATTGGCCTGATCACCGTGGTTGCGGAATATGGCTGACCTAGTCGGACCGCCCGACCGCCCTTAGGGCAAAGGCATACTCAATCGCGGTTTCCTTCAGCCCTTCAAAGCGCCCGGATGCGCCGCCATGGCCTGAATCCATGTTGATACGCAGATAGTATGGCCCGCCATCAGGTGCCTCATGGCGCAGGGCGGCGGCCCACTTCGCGGGCTCCCAATACGTCACACGAGGATCGGTCAGACCACCCGTGATCAGCATCTGAGGATAGGCTTGATCGCTCACCTGATCATAGGGGCTGTAGGCCAGCATGGTATCATAGTCTTCAGCGCTGGTTAGCGGATTGCCCCATTCGGGCCATTCCGGCGGGGTCAGCGGCAGGCTCTCATCGGACATGGTGTTGATCACATCCACGAACGGCACCGCGGCAATGATGCCCGCAAACAGCTCCGGGTCCATGTTGGCCGCAGCCCCCATCAGCAGGCCGCCAGCCGAGCCTCCATGGCCGACAACGCCGCCTTCATAGCCATACCCCTCGCTGACGAGGTATCGGCCGGCAGAGATATAGTCCTTGAACGTGTTGGGTTTCTTCTCAAGTTTCCCGTCAAGATACCATTGGTATCCCTTGGCCTGCGACCCGCGCACATGCGCAATAGCGTAGATGAAGCCCCGGTCGACCAGACTCAGGCGAGAAATGCGGAAATCAGCCGGAATGGTAACGCCGTAGGAGCCATAGCCGTAAAGCAAGAGCGGGGCGGTGCCATCCACCGGCGTCTCCTTGTGTCGAACGAGCGTTACGGGAACCGTCTCGCCGTCATGGGCGGGCGCCAGGATCCGGTCCACCACATAATCGCTGGCCTCATGGCCGGACGGCACTTCGCGTGTTTTGCGCAAGGTGCGCTCTCCTGTGGCCAGGTCATAGTCGAACACCTGGTCGGGCGTGGACGGGCTGGCATAGTCATAGCGCACCAGGCTGGTCTCAAATCCAAAGCTGGCCGACATATCCAGATCATAGGCGGCCTCATCGAACGCGATGACGCTTTCAGCGCCGGTTGCCGCCTCGCGTACAACGATCTGCGGCAGGCCATCCTTGCGCTCCATCCGCACCAGATGATTTTTCAGTGCGTCCATGCCGAGGATCAGCGTGCCGGGACGATGGGGCACCAGGTCGGTCCAGTTGTCCCGTCCGGGGGCATTGACCGGCGCGGTGACCAGTTTGAAATCCACGGCGCCGTCGGCATTGGTGGAGATCACAAAATCCCCGTTCCAGTGCTCAACACTGTACTCAACACCCTCTTCGCGCGGCGCGATGACGGTCGGCGCGGTGCCAGCGAGCGCGTCTGCAGGAATGAAATGATATTCAGACGTGGAGTGATCGCCCGCACCGATCATGATGAACTCACCCGAGGCGCTTTTGCCAACACCGACAAAGAATCCGGGATTTTCTTCGCGATAGACCTCGATAGAGCCCTCGCCGCCAAGGGTATACGCATGCACCGCCGCCGGGCGGCCATTTTCATCGCGTTCGACCCAATACAGAGTCTTGGAGTCCGAAGACCATTCAATGGAGCCATAGGTGCGCGGTATAAAATCCGGCAGGTCTTCACCGGTCTCGGCATCGCGGAACCGCACGTCATAGAACTCGCTGCCCTGGTCATCATAGCTATAGGCAATGATCTTGTGGTCGGGGGAGTTTTCCAGATCACCGAAGCTGAAATAGGCTTTGCCGTCTCCCATGGCGTCGCCATCAAGCAGGATCTGATCTTCAGCGTCTGCGTCATAGAGATCAGCCACCGGTTTGCGCGCGATGATCGGATACTCACCGCCGATGCGATAGCGTGTCAGGTAGGCCCATGGACCTTCAACGCGCGGCAGGGAGCTGTCGTCCTCCTTGATACGGCCGCGCATTTCTTCAAACAGAGCGTCGCGAAGCGCCTTTGTCGGCTCTTCCAGCATGGCCCTGGTGTAGGCGTTTTCGGCCTCCAGATAGTCGCGAATATCGGCGCGCAGTACGGACGGGTCATCCATTACTGCCTGCCAGTTATCGTCCTTCATCCAATGGTAGGGATCGACCCGCGTGCGACCAACCTGCTCGATGACGGTCTCTATTCTTGGCGCTGTCGGTGGTGCCATGCCGGGGGATTCAGCGGCGATGGTGAGGTTGTCGATCATGGGCGTGGAAGTCGCTTCTGTTTGAGAGGGTGTGACGCAGCCGGTGAGGATAAGCACGGCGGCGGCGGCACTGAACATCGAGTGTCTGAACATTGGAGGCTCTCCGGTGTTATCGTTTACCGGAATGGGACACGCGCATCAGCGTTTGTCCAGAGTGGACTATTCCTGTGTTGGGCGAAACTCCAGCATCACGCCATTGATGCACCACCGCTCTCCTGTGGGAGGCGGGCCATCCTTAAAGACATGGCCGTGGTGAAGCCCGCAAATGGCGCAATGGCATTCGGTGCGCGGCAGGATCATCTTGAAATCGGTTTTGGTGTCCATCACGCCATCCTGGGCGGGTTGGAAAAAGCTGGGCCAGCCGGTGCCGCTGTCGAATTTGTGCTCAGAACTCCAGACGGCCGTGCCGCACCCTACACAGTGATACAGCCCGTCGCGCTTCTCATCATTATGGTTGCCCGGCGTGAACGCACGCTCTGTGCCCTCTTTGACGCCGACACGAAATTCTTCCTCGGTCAGGAGTTCGCGCCATTCGCGATCATTGCGTGTGATTTTTTCGGGAAGGTCCATCGCATCCTGCTCCATGCTCAGGGTTTGACATGGTCGGAGCGGCGTTAAAAAGCAACTGGCCGCACCCATGAGGATGCGGCCAGCCGAATTGAATTCAGATTGAGGTTAGTTGGGCTTTCCGTACGTGACCTGGCCCATCATGAACAGGGAGCGGCAATCGCTTGCATCGGCTTTCACATCGGTCTCCACCGGATCGAGCGCCATGCCGGGTCCTTCAAAGCGCGGGTCATCGCACTCATAGTCGAACGTCCAGTCGCTGGTGTCGTCGCCGAAATCAATCGCGTCGATCTCCGCAGCGGTGGGTGGCGGCGTGTTGCTGAAGCGCCACTCCGAATCATAGGTCAGGCCGCCAGCTTCCCAGGCTTCGAGACAGTCGGAACGATCTGCATAGGCGTCTTCGGGTAGCAAAGTGCCAAATGCCATGCCTTCACCGGCAAAGCGCGGGTCATCACACTCCCCGTCCATCGACCACTCACTGGTGTCGCTACCGAACTGGATGCCATCAACGCGAAGCGCAGGGCGCTCGGCTTCTGACTGGGAGCCCAGCGTGATGTTGCCAAGCTCATACTGTTCTCGGCAATCGGCGGCGTCCTTGAAGCGGTCAGCATCGACAGCCGGCACAGCCATGCCGGAGCCCTCGAACCGAGGGTCGTCACACTCGCCATCATTGGCCCACATGCTTGTGTCATCGCCGAAATCGATCGTTTCGACGTCAGCGCCTTGCGCCGCGGCAATGAGCGGCAGTCCAGCCAGGGCCAGGGCGGCCGCTGCAGTTGTAAATCGGATCATATCCAATCCCCTCTTTCCATTCGCTTTAAACGTTTGGTCGCAGTCTTTTAAGGCGCTGACAAGGCGCGCACTGGGCAAAGATAAGGAAGTGAGCGTTTACCCATAAAGCACGGATATCGCCTCCGCAACGAGTGCGGGCCGGTCCTGACCTTCAATCTCGATCTTGCTTTCCATGATCATCTGCTTGCCGCCAGCCTTGTCACTGACAGACAGGCATTTTTGCACAAGGCGCACCTTCGAGCCCACCGGCACCATATTTGTGAAGCGGACCTTGTCGGAGCCATAATTGATGCCCCGGGTGACGCCGCTCACGGCAAGCACTTCGGCGCTCAGCATAGGAAGCAAAGACAGCGTGAGATAACCATGGACGATGGGGCTTCCCATCTCGCGGGTCGCACGCTCGACATCGACGTGGATCCACTGGTGGTCGCCAGTAGCATCGGCGAACAGGTTCACACGGTCCTGGTCGATCACATGCCAGTCAGACGCGCCAACGTCCTGTCCAACCAGTGATTCCAACTCAGCAAAATCGACGATACGGGGATCAGCCATGGTATTTCCTCCTCATTTCCGGACCATCATGTCGCAACAATCTGATTTGCCAAGACTGACGGTGGGTTAGTTTGCCGACACCGCTTCCTGCGGACCATCGAACGTGACAGCGAAGAAGTCGCCAGAGCGCCAAAGCGGGCGGTCATCACCATTGGCCAGCGTCAACGCAATCCGCGCCTTCATTTCGGCAAACTTGGCCCCCGCGTCAAAGTCGATGGGCTCGGACATGTCGTCGGAAGGGCGGTGGTAATTGTTGGCCATATGCTCGGCAAAAGCCGCCTCTCCCTCACCGGCCAATCCCGGGATGAGGTAGACCGATGGAATGCCGGCTTCGACAAAACGGAAATGATCTGACCGTGTAAACAAGCCCTGCTCCGGCATCGGGTCCGGGCTGAGCGTGATGCCCATCTCGCCGGTCGCTGATTCCACCGCGTCGATAATGGTCGACCTGGATGCGCCAAAAACAATGACGTCGGTAAAGTCATAGGTCAGAATCGGCATGTCGAGATTGACGTTTGCGACAATGTTCTCCGCGGGAACGGTTGGAAACTGAGCGAAATACTGTGCGCCCAGCAGTCCCTTTTCTTCAGCCGTGACCGCCAGAAACATGACGGAGCGGCGCGGCGTCGGCATCGCACTCAGGACACTTGCAGCTTCCAGAAGCGTTGCGATACCTGCAGCATTGTCGAGCGCACCATTGTTGATGCGGTCGTCTTCCATCGATTGAGACAGGCCAATATGATCAAGATGAGCCGTCAGCACGATCACCTCATCGGCCAGTTCCGGGTCACTGCCCACAATCATACCGGCAACGTTCGGAGACTCGATGGTTTCCAGAGCGGAGGATTGCGCCAACGATATCTCAAACGGCAGATCGAAGGTCGGCACGGCGCCCCCTGCAGCTTCTGCGACTTCAATCAGCGCATCCCAATCCTGACCGGCAGCGGTCATGAATGTCTCACCGCCCGAAAGCGAGAGATAGCCTGAGGCTTCGATGTTGGGAGCAAGCGTGAAACTGGAGCCCTCCGGCGTCAGCCAACTCATGCTGGCGGCATCGGCGTAACGCTCTCGCACCACGCGCTCAAATCCATACCGTGCAGCCTGACTGGGCGTTTCAATCGTAACGATCCCAACCGCGCCACGTTCGGAGGCGAACTGCCCCTTCCGCGTGCCGTAATAGGCGCGCTCTTCAGTCTGGATGCCTTTCGGGGTGCCACTGAACAGCACGACAATTTTTCCCTCAACATCAAGGCCGGCATAGTCATCGCGGCCCTCCTTGGGTGCGACAATGCCGAAACCCGCAAACACAGCCGGCGCTGTGACATCGCTTATCTCACGGCTGGTCGAACCGAACACCAGCCAGTCGCTGTATTCTGTCAGATCAAGTTGCACGCCATCCTCGCCGGTCACGGTCATGACCACGGAGTCGGCGTTCCGTAGCGAGCGCCGCAGAGGTACATTCTGGAAATACGTGCCACCGATGCCTGCCGGTGTCAGTCCAATCTCTTCCATTTGCCCGGCAACATAGGCCGCGGCCATATCGTAGCCCGGCGTGCCAGCCTCACGCCCCTCAAGCGCATCGTCGGCGAGATAGGCCATATGAGCTTCAACCCGGGCGGCGTCCGCCGCGCCAATGCTGGCTTCCGGCGCGGCGTCGTCAGAACCACGAACCCCACACGCTGTGAGGGCGACTGCGACCAGTCCCGCAGCGAGAATGTTCTTCATGGGATATCCTATTCGGCAGGTTGAGTCGGTTCGGCAGGTGGACGATTTGAAAGTCCCTCTGCGGAACGAATGTCTTCAGAACGATTGTGCAAGCCATCTGGAGACCAGCCTGGTGGGTTGATCGCGCGCTGCCACCAGGTCAGTGGCCGAATTCCATCGTGGGCACAATCGCTCAGGAGCGCAACAAACTCATGGAACGCGACAACAATCGGATTGTAGCTACCGACAGGTTTCACGATTCCATAGGTGCAGGGCTCATAGCGGTTCTCGGCTTCAAACGTTCCGAACATCTTGTCCCAGACGATGAAGACGCCAGCATAGTTGCGATCAAGATAGCGTGGGTTAGTGGCGTGGTGCACACGGTGGTGACTCGGCGTGTTCATGACCGCCTCAAACCAACCGGGCATCCGGTCAATCACCTCGGTATGAATCCAATACTGGTAAACCAGGTTCAGTCCCCCGACGAAAAAGATGAAAGCAGGATGGAAGCCCATCAAAACCAACACCCACCCCACGGCGATAAGGCCGGTGAACGGACCGAACCAGGGCTGGCGCGACGCGGTTGAGAGATTGTAGTGGGTGCTGGAGTGGTGGGTGACATGCTCCATCCAGAACCAGCGCATGCGGTGGGCAAACCGGTGCTTCCAGTAGTAGACCAGGTCATAGAGCACGAAGACGAGCGCAAAGCTCCACCATGTCACTGGGATCTCAATCAGCCGGTAAGGCCAGACCAGCATCATGATCCAAAGAGATGCCGCCCCGGTGACCAGATTAACCACGGTATTGCCCAGTCCCATGGCAATGGATGTCAGCGCGTCAGCCGTCTCATAGCGACCGCGCGCATATCCTGTTTTCACAGTCACCCACTCGATCACCAAGAGTATGGCAAAGGCGGGAATCGCGAAAATCACCGGAGATGGAAATTCCGTCATTCCCCGGACTAGCGCTGTTTTTTGCCACTGTCACTTCGGGGCACTTGACCGACGCCGCGTCAAGGTCAGCTATGGAGACAAAGACATTCTGGAGGATGCGCCATGGAAACGATGCAGGACTTTGAACAGATCAAGCTGCAAAAGGATGGAAACGTTGCCATCCTCACCCTTAACCGCCCGAACAAGATGAATGCATTTACCGCGTTGATGTCGACGGAAATGATTGCCGCGTTCGACATCACCGACGCAGATGATGATGTCCGCGCAGTGATTGTGACGGGCGACGGCGAGCGCGCCTTCTGCGCCGGCGCGGATTTGTCGGCCGGCGGCGCAACGTTTGACTATGAAAAGCGCGCGGCAAAGGGCGGTGACAATCTGAATGTGGGAGACGATCTCCACCGCGACAGCGGCGGACGGGTGGTGCTGCGTATATTCGACAGCCTGAAGCCGGTTATTGGCGCGATCAATGGCGCCGCTGTCGGGATTGGCGTGACCATGCAGCTGCCCATGGATATTCGAATCGCGGCCGACACGGCCCGGTTTGGATTTGTGTTCAACCGGCGCGGCATCACTCCCGAAGCGGCATCAAGCTGGTTCCTGCCGCGGCTGGTGGGCATCTCCAGAGCGCTGGAGTGGTGCTATTCCGGGCGCGTGTTTCCGGCCACAGAGGCGCTCGATGGTGGGCTGGTACGCGCCATTCATCCAGCCGCAGACCTGATGAGTGCGGCGCGGGCCATTGCCGATGAAATTGCGGAGAACACAGCGCCCGTTTCCACGACCCTTACGCGGCATATGATGTGGCGGATGCTCGGCGCCTCGCACCCCATGGACGCGCATATCATCGACAGCGCGTCCATCTTCGAGCGCGGCAGCAGCGAAGATGCCAAGGAGGGCGTCACCAGCTTCCTGGAGAAGCGTGCGCCGGACTATAAGGTGAAAGTGTCCGACGGCATGCCGAGTTTCTGGCCGTGGTGGGACAATCCGGATTTTGAGTGGATCGGCAAATCGGACTGAACTGTGCAGAAACGCCTTATCGTTAATTGATAAGGTGGTGAGAACGCGCTAAATGGCGCCCATGATAGATGAATTTTCGCAAAAGGCTGTGAAACGATGAATTTTGGAAACGTGCTGTTCAATCCCAATGGCCGCATCGGTTCACGGAGCTTTCTACGAGGCGTCATCATTCTGGTTGCGATCATGATCGTGATCTACGTGGCGCAGGTGTATCTCGGCCCTGCGGGCGCGGTGATCGGCTTGCTCAGCCTTGGTGCACCGTACCTTTATCTGTGCGTCTACGGAAAACGCCTGCACGATTCTGGCAAATCGGCCTGGTGGTTCCTGCTTCTTTTTGTGATCTACATAATCGGCAACACGATCCTGCAACTGGTTCTGACACCGATCCTGGCCCCCGGCGCGGCCGAACTGCAGTCTGAAATGGAACTGCTGATGGAGCAGGGACAATTCCTGGAGGCCATGTCCGAGTATGGCCCCGCCATCGCGCGCGAAAGCCTGTTTGCAAACCTGGTCGTCCTGCTGGTGGTCAATCTTGTCATCGCCCTGCCTGTGTCGCGCCTGAGTTCAGACCCTGGCCCCAACAAATTTGGACCGCCTGAGGGTCAAACCCTGAACGATACGTTCTAGGCGCTTTAACAACGGAAACGATCGCCGCCATGACAGACACCTCCCAGCAGATTGATCCAAAACGTCCTTGGATCGACGATGCGCGTGACGCACCAGCGACCATGAAATTTCTGCCGTCCCTCCTGTTCCCCGGCGGCAGGACATCGCGGGTGCATTTCACCCGGGGGTGGACCATCCTGTTTTTTGCGCGGCTGTTCTCGATCCTGATTCCCTTCGCGCTTATGGCGGTTTTTGGCGCTGCAGGCGCTGAAACACAAGCGCTCGGTGTGCTGTATGGCCTGGTACCTCTGACGTTCGTTCTAACGCTTTTGATGTCGACCGTGTTGCATGCGCGTCGGCTCGCAGATGCGGAACGACCGGCAGCGCTTGCGGGCCTCGTGTGGCTTCCGGTCCTGCTGGGGGTTGGGGTGTTTTTGCTCCTCGTGGCGACCCAATCGCCCGACCTGGCGACCTCGGCAGATAGCAGCAACGGGTTCGGGCGCCCCCAAAACCCCCAGGACCAGTTCCAGAGTTGGGTGAGTGGACAAGCCTCTCTCGCCTTCCTGGTCTATGCGATCACGCTGGTCTGCGTAACCGTGTGGTCCTTGCTTTGGGTGGGTCGATTGCCAAACGGCGGTGGTCGAATCAAAGACCGCTTCGCGGCATAGCGGTTCATCTGGCCTCAAAGTTCCGGCGCCGGCACATCAGTCGTCGTTGCTGCGAACACGTCCTCAAAGGCGCGTTTCAATGCGGCATCTGCTTCCGGCAGACCGACGGGCAAACCCAAATCAACGAGACTGGTAACACCGTAACGGGGATCGGATATCCCACAGGGCGTAATCCCTTCGAAATGGGACAGATCGGGCTCCACATTCAGTGACACGCCGTGGAAGCTGACCCAGCGCTTCAGACGGATACCGATCGCCGCAATCTTGTCTTCGCGCTCGGCTCCGCCGGCTTTGGTGCGATCCACCCAAACACCGACCCGGCCGTCGCGCGGGCCTGCCGCTACGTTGAATTCGGCCAGGGCCGCAATGATCCAGCGTTCAATATCCTGAACGAAACGGCGCACATCCCGGCCTCGCCGGGCGACATCCAGCATCAGATATGCCACCCGCTGGCCCGGGCCGTGATAGGTGTACTGTCCGCCGCGGCCGGCCTGATAGACGGGGAATTGGTCTGGTACGAGTAAGTCGGCTTCCTTCGAACTCGTGCCCGCGGTGAACAGCGGCGGATGCTCCAAAAGCCATACAAGCTCTCGCGCATTCTCCTCGCGAATGGCCCGCGCACGCGCCTCCATGAAGGCCTTCGCGGCCGGATACTCCACAAGGTCCCTGGAAACCGCCCAGTCAATCGATGTGTCATGCTCGCTCATGCTTGCCATATAGCGTCCCTTTGGGGGTTCACATAGTCGGGCGAGAGCATTATACGGGCGGCTTGCTGGCGCTTCGGCGGCGGTAAAAGTGCGGTCGTGGCGGAACTGGTAGACGCGCAGCGTTGAGGTCGCTGTGGAGCAATCCGTGGAGGTTCGAGTCCTCTCGACCGCACCATTCAAAACCGGTCAACGCGAAGCGATGAAAAATCGATCCAGTGGATGGATTTTAGGGTTTGAAGCCCCGGCAGTGGCGAGCCGAGACCGATCTCGTTTCAGGTTTGAATGGATTGGATCACAGATGCCGACAGGAGTGCTAATCGCCGTCCGCGAATCATGACGGCGCTGATCAGGCCGCAGCAGCCGCTGCAGAAATCGCTTCCTCGATGCCGGCTTCTGTCATGTCCTTCTTCAACTCTGCGAGGATTTCACCGCTATCGCGGTCAATCAGCATGACAAAGCCCGTCTTCACACCGTCGGCAAAGCGGGTTCGAACGGTGTCCTCAATCCCGGCCTCTGCTGCCATGGCAAAGAAAGCGTCGGTATCCCGCGCGGTATAATCCAGGGCAAGAAACTGGACGCCATCAAACGTGTTGGCCGCGCGCACGGCAGCGACTTTCGGGTCCAATGCCTTACAGCTAACACACCAATCGGCATGGGAAAGGGCCGCAATGAGACGAGTGTCTTCAGCCGGCGCAAGAGCTTCTGCAAGAATGGCCGGGCGCTCATCAACGCTGGCAGGGGCACCACCACAGGCGGCCAGGGCGGTCAAACCAATTCCTAGGAAAAGCGCGCGCATAGTGATCTCCTCTTGTCGCAGGCGCGCTGTAAATAAACCAGACTGCTGCCGACCGCCTGTCACGTCGCCTCACAAGACCGTGACCGGTCTCGCGACGTCACCATTGGCCAGAGCGCACGGGCGTGTCATGTCAGCTGCATGGATGGCTTTCAGAGTAAAACCGATAGCAGACGCGGGCTTGTCTATCCGTTTGGCGAGCAAACGCCCGAGGCTGGCGAGACCATGGAGGTCGCGCCAGGCGTGCATTGGGTTCGCATGCCCCTGCCCTTCTCACTGGCATTCATCAATCTCTGGCTGATTGATGACGGTGACAGCTGGACCATCGTGGACACGGGAATGCCATTTGACGACACCAAGGCAGCCTGGCGAAAGATCTTTGAAACAAAACTGGATGGTCGCCCTGTCAGCCGTATTATCGTCACCCATATGCACCCCGACCATATTGGAAACGCCGGGTGGCTGTCGCGCAAATTCCCGGACGCCGAGTTCTGGATCTCGCGGCTGGAATACCTCACCTGCCGCACCCTGGTTGCCGATACAGGTCGTGAAGCACCAGAAGCTGCGCTCGATTTTCTTAAATGCGCAGGTTGGGACGAAGCACAAATTGACAACTACAAAGCACGTTTCGGCGGTTTTGGACGTGGGGTAAGCCGATTGCCAGACAGCTTTTTCCGTCTGGAAGACAATTTCGAGTTCCAGATGGCGGGCGAGACCTGGACGGTCATTATGGGCAATGGGCACTCTCCGGAACACAGCTGCTTGTTCTGCCCGGCGCTGAATGTGCTGATCTCCGGCGATCAACTTTTGCCGCGGATTTCGTCCAACGTGTCGGTGTTCCCAACAGAGCCGGAAGCCGATCCACTGACGGACTGGATGAACAGCTGTGCCAAGCTGCGCGATGCGGTGCCCGAAGACGTGCTTGTCCTGCCGGCTCATAATGAGCCCTTCACCGGCGCCCACAAGCGCCTGACCCACCTGATCAATGGCCACGAGAAAGCGCTGACCAGGCTGCACCAGCGCCTGTCCGAGCAGCCGCGCCGGGTCCTCGACACGTTCCCGGCCCTGTTTGGGCGCGCTATCCAGCCCGACGAAGTCGGCATGGCCACAGGCGAAGCGCTGGCGCATCTCAACTTGCTACGCGTGCGCGGCCAAGCGCGCCGCGAAAACGGGCAAGATGGCGTGGCGCTGTATCACGCGATCTAGTTTTCTGATGCAATCACAGCGCCGGCATGCATTTTCCGTCGCATTCTTGACGGGGCGCGGCTAAGTACGGGTTTGGTTCACGAGTGCGCACCAGAAGGTCTCCATGCGTTTATCCTCTGAAGAGACGAAATCCTCCGACCGCAAGAAGCCCGTACCCACCACATTCGGGGGCAAGGTTTGGCAGGAGATCAAGGAATGGGCGGCCACGCTGGCCGTATTCGTACCGGTGTTTTTTGTTTTCTCGATGCTGGCCTATGAGCAGCGTGTGATCCCCAGCGAGAGCATGATCCCTTCCTTGCGCGTTGGCGATCGGGTGGCTGTGGCCAAGTTCGCCTACGGCTATTCCCGCCACTCCGTGCCGTGGGGTGTCGGAAAAATCCTGCCCCTCGGCGACGGGCGCATTTTCTCAAAAATGCCGGAACGTGGCGATGTGGCAGTCTTTCAGCACCCTCACTTCGACCGCGTAATGATCAAACGCCTCATCGGCTTGCCCGGCGACGAGGTCGAATTGCGCAACGAGCAGATCTTCCTGAACGGTGAACCGGTGACGACCGAATTTCTCGGTCGCCTGCGCTACATTCCTCACCAGCGCCAGCGGGCGGAAACCGCGCGAACCTATGAGGAAACCGTGGGTGAGAAATCCTGGATCGCCCACCAATGGGAGACTGGCACAAGCGCTGATTCCACGCCGGTCTTCCGCGTGCCGGAGGGCCATGTGCTGTTCATCGGTGACAACCGCGACAATTCCAAGGATGGTCGTGATCTTTCCGGCCACTGCCCTGCCGTTGGCGGTGTGATCTCTGAAGCCGGATGCGAGCTGCCCCCCGGCATGTCGGCCAGTGAGGCCTCTGTTGGCTTTGTGCCGCTGGACCATCTGATTGGTCGGGCAGAGACGGTGATTTTCTCCACTCACCGCTGCCGCCAGGAACCGGGGCTGGATTGTATTGACGGGCGCCTGTGGAAAGGCCTTTGATCCGTCAAATTTTGACGGTCTGTTACAGCCGCGAGTAACCAGTGTGTGAGACGTTGACCCAAGACTACACTGGGTCGAACGGGTGCCATCCATGCGCTACTCTCTCCTTCGCGCAGATCGGGCGCCCGAGGATGTCTGGCAGTCGCTTCTGGCGCTACAGAAGGCGATGCCCGAACGCGCAGATCCGATGTTCAACCCGCAAATCGCAAAGCTGCTTGCCGATATCCGAAACGATACCGTGATCGCGCTGTGCGAAGACGCCGAAGGCATTGCGGCGGCGTGGCCGCTTCATCTACGCGCCGGCAATTGGGCCCGACCTGTGGGTGGACCGTTTTCAGACTGGCACGGCCCACTTTTGCGCGCTGGTTTTGAACTGGACGGTCCTGCCTTGCTGCACGGCTGCGACGTCTCCGGCATGACGGTGTTCGGCTATGCTCCCGTCTCGGGTGAGCTTTGCGCGGCCGGCGAGCGGGTTGGCGGTCATATCACCGTCCTCAATGGTGATGGTCAGGCGGCAACTGAGGGGATCGCGATGCAGTATCCCAAACACGGCAAAAAGATGCGGCGGCTGCGTCGCAACCTGGAGCGTGATTTTACAGACATCGAGTTTCGCCTCGACGACCGGTCTGATGAGAGCTTCCAGAACATACTGGACCTGAAACGCACGCAGTTCGCCGATACGGGTCGTCACGACGTCCTCTCGCCCGATTGGGCCCAGCACTACATCCGCGCACTGCGCGCCTTCCGGAATGATGACCTGCACCTGCGGATCTCAACCCTCTATTTGGATGGAAAATTCGCGGCCGGTGAGATCAACATGTGTTCGGCCACCGTGGTGCACGGCTGGTTCACCGCCTATGACCGGGCATATTCGGCATATTCTCCCGGATACCTCGTCACCGAAGAAATCCAACGCGATATGCCAAGCCGCGGACAGCACATCTACGATTCTGGCTGCGATCTTGACCACTACAAGAAGTACACCTCCAACGCGATGCTGCCCCTGGACCGCGGCGTGCTACGAACGGCAAATCAAAGCCTGGCCCCCCAACGAGTGCTCGGAGCAGGCTGGCGAGGGCTTGAGGCCATCATGCCCGGAAAAGCCGGCGCGATTCTCGGCAAAGTTCGCCGGCGAAGTGACCAGATTCTGATCAGCGAAGTGAACTCACCGCGCCGTGCGCGTGGGTTTGTCAGCGCGTTGGGGCTGTAACGCGCGCTTTTCCTTGCCGGAAAACCGGGATGCGGGTACCTCCCGGCCATGGGCATGGCACATTCGTCGGAAGCTGCACCGGACAACACACCGGAGACCGAACGCGCTGACGGCGCTGTCGAACGACCTGTGATGGGGCCCATCATAATTTCACGACATGGCAGACCCGCCCTGGACCGCAAACAAGGTCCAAGACTGACGTGGAACGACTATGTCGACTGGTGGGCGCGCTATGAAGCCGGTAGCCTGGCGCCGGGCCAGACCGTTCCAGACGACTTGATAGACATCGTGGCGGATGCTGACCTGGTGATGACGTCGCAGCGCCCGCGAGCCATTGAAACAGCCGCACTAGCCGCGCCGCACATGACGGCGTTGCGCGATGCAATGTTCAATGAGGCGCCTTTGCCGCCGCCCCGTCTGCGCGGGATGAAATACTTACCGAAAACCTGGAACGTTCTGGCGCGAACCGCTTGGCTCAACGGACACAGTCTCGGCGGAGAGACCGTCGGTCAGGCCCGTGAACGCGCGGAAGCTGCCGCCCAGCGCCTGCACGAGGCGGCTCAGTCCGGCAAAGTGTATCTGGCCGCCCATGGCTGGTTCAATCGTATGCTGCGGCCGAAACTCAGAGCGCTGGGATGGCGCGAAACCCACAATGGCGGCGACCGATACTGGAGTTACCGCGTGTTTGAGTGGCGCGACTAGTCTTCACCCGCACCAAGATGACAGGTGCAACGCTCGCGCAACTCAGCCACGTCTTCTGCAGCTGAGGCGGCAAGATGATTGTAGAGTGTCTTTCCCGTCATGCGCGCGCCCTGAGGGGATTTAACTTCGCGCCAGATCGATAGTTTGATCAGGACATCATCCAGGTTCTGAGCCGGGGCTTCGACCATCGACCGGACGATCATCTTGGTCTTGCGGCGAAGCCCATCTTCCAGCTCAGCCAGTTCAAAAAATTCCTGGCCATCGGCGTCTTTGGCCACGAGCCGCTGATCCTGCAACCGGCGCAACCTGACCAGCTCTGCCTGGCAAGACCGCCATTGGTCAGCAAGGTCCCGCAGGCGACTTGCATTTTCAGCAAGCGTAGATCTGGAACGGGGTGTGTTGTTCGACAAAACGGGCCTCATTACGAAACGGCCCGGCGCTATAACGCCGTCGAATGCGCATCTCCACCCGAAATAGCAGTTTGAATTCTTGGAAAAACAGTCGTCGTGAATTTTAACCAACGAATACTGTGGTCTGGACTGGGTGCGACACCTACGCCGTCACCGCTGCAAGCCGTTCAATCTCGGCCACATCGCCCCGGCCGAGCGCTGAAATTGCGCAAGCGGCAATGTGACGAGCGTTCAGTCCGGCTGTGTCGTACATGGCATATGGAGAGTCATGATCCTGAAATACGTCCGGCAGAGCCATGGTGCGGATCTTAAGGCCGTTGTCCAAGGCGCCAACGCTAGCCAGGTGAGTCAGTACAAAACTGCCGAACCCACCCATGGCGCCCTCTTCCACTGTCACGAGCACTTCGTGGTCTTTCGCGAGGCGTTCAGTGAGATCAGCGTCCAGGGGCTTGGCAAAACGGGCATCGGCCACCGTCACAGAAAGGCCCTGGGCGCTGAGCATTTCAGCCGCCTTCAGGCATTCGCCAAGGCGTGTTCCATAGGCGAGCAAGGCAACCGTTGTGCCTTCGCGGACAACCCGGCCCTTGCCGATCTCAAGCGGCAGCGGATTGTCTGGTATCGCCACGCCAACGGCTTCGCCGCGAGGATAGCGGAAAGCCGACGGTCGATCATCAATCTGGTGCGCCGTTACGACCATGCGCGCGAGCTCCGCCTCATCGCTTGCCGCCATGCAAACCATGCCGGGCAGCGCGCCAAGATAACCAACGTCGAAACTTCCGGCATGAGTCTGACCGTCATTGCCGACAAGCCCGGCCCGGTCGATGGCGAAACGGACGGGTAAACTCTGGATCGCCACATCGTGGACGACCTGGTCGTAGCCGCGTTGCAGGAAGGTCGAGTAGATCGCCGCGAACGGCTTCATGCCATCGGCTGCGAGACCGGCGGCAAACGTGACAGCATGCTGTTCTGCAATCCCAACGTCAAAGTGACGGTCCGGGAACAATTCAGCGAACATATCGGTTGACGTGCCGGACGGCATTGCGGCCGTGATGGCGCAGACTCTGTCATCGGCCTGGCCAAGCTTGGCCAGCGTCTGTCCGAACACGTTCTGGTATTTGGGCGGGCCACCGGACGGGCCTTTCTTCTGCTCGCCGGTCACCACGGAGAATTTTGAAACGCCATGGTATTTATCGGCTGAATTTTCCGCCGGAGCATACCCTTTGCCCTTTTGCGTGACGGCATGGATCAGGATCGGACGATCTTGGATTTCTTTGACGTTCTCCAGGATCGGGATCAGCACATCCAGATCATGCCCATCAATCGGACCGACATAGTAAAAGCCGAGCTCTTCGAACATCGTGCCGCCCATGGCAAAGCCGCGAACATATTCTTCCGCTTTGCGGGCAGGCGTTTCCAGGCCGATTGGCCGCGCCACAAATTTCGCAAACCGGCGCAACCCTCGATAAGGGCGAGACGATACCAGCCGCGAGAGATAATGGCTCATCGCGCCAACGGGCGGCGCAATAGACATGTCATTGTCGTTGAGGATCACCACCAGCTTGGATTTGTCATGGCCGGCGTTGTTCATGGCCTCATAGGCCATTCCCGCTGACATCGACCCGTCGCCGATCACGCAGACAACATGATTGTCGCGGTTTTGCAGATCGCGTGACTTGGCAAATCCCAAACCGGCCGAAATCGACGTGGAGGCGTGGGCCGCGCCGAAAGGATCATAATCGCTTTCGCTGCGTTTGGTGAACCCTGACAGCCCGCCGCCCTGGCGCAAGGTTTTGATCCGGTCTCGCCGTCCCGTTAGAATCTTGTGGGGGTAACACTGGTGGCCAACATCAAGGATCAGCTTGTCTTTTGGTGTATCAAACACCGCGTGAATGGCGACCGTAAGCTCCACAACGCCAAGGCCAGAGCCAAGATGCCCCCCGGTCACAGAGACGGCATCGATGACTTCGGTGCGAACCTCGTCGGCAATTTGTTTCAGCTCTTCTCGCGATTTGGTCTTCAAATCAGAAGGATACTGAATCTCTTCGAGCAGGCTTGGTGTGGCTATATCGGTCATAATCTCTGGAATAATCTGCAAATTTAACGGTTTAGGCAAGGAGGTCTAACGCTCTCGTCCTAAAACAAAATCAACCGATTGCAGCAAAACGTTGGCCCTATTGCGGAATATCGCGAGATGTTCACGCGATTGGGCGGCAAGAAGCCGCACACGCTCGCGCGCACCCTCCAGGCCCAATAGCGTGACGAAATTGGCTTTGCCGGCGCCTTCGTCCTTACGCACCGCCTTGCCCGTCATGCTTTCTTGTCCTGTTGCGTCCAGAATGTCGTCGGCAATTTGATAGGCCAGCCCCAGATCATGGGAGAAGCCGGAAAGGGCCTGGCGTTCTGGCGGGCTGGCGTGGCCGATGATGGCTGCCGCTTCGGTGGAATAAGAAATCAGCGCGCCTGTCTTGAGCCGCTGCATACGGGTGATGGTGTTGAGATCGCGCGGCATGTCCGCACCGAGCATATCGATCTTCTGGCCGCCAACCATGCCGAGCGCCCCGGCCGAATCGGCAAGCCGCATAATCAACATCGCGCGGACGGACGCATCATCATGGGTGTCTTCATCGGCGAGGATGCGGAACGCCAGAGTGACCAACGCATCGCCGGCCAAAACAGCAGTGGCTTCATCAAACGCCTTGTGAACGGTTGGTTGGCCCCGGCGCAAATCATCATCGTCCATGCACGGCAAATCATCATGGACCAGACTATAGGTGTGGACGCATTCCAAAGCCGCTGCGACGCGCAGTAGAGACTTTTCAGGCGCATCGAACATTCTGCCCGTTTCAAGAACGTAAAAGGGGCGCATCCGTTTGCCATTGGCGAGCGCGGCATGGCGCATGGCGCGCATGAGGTCTGCTTCCGGACCAACCGCTGGGGGGATCAGCTGGTCCAACGCCACGGTCAGCTTGTCAGCGACCTCTTTCAGGCGGTGCTCAAAATCCACCGCGGCTGCCCTCCATGCGCCCTCGCAACATCGCCTGATCAGTCAAAGCTGGCTGATTCAGTGGCTGGCTGACCGCCCGCCGTCTGCACGATTTGCTCAATCTTGAGTTCGGCGGCTTTCAACCTGGCTTCACAGTGGGCCTTCAGCTGTGCGCCGCGCTCATAAATCTCGATCGACTTTTCCAGCTCGACATCGCCGCGCTCAAGCTGGGAGACAATCTCCTCCAGCTGCTTCAGCGCCTCTTCGAAAGACAGTTTTCCGATTTCCGGCACGGCAGATTTCGCCATGTGCAAGCTCCCTCGATTGAGAACCACCATAGGCCCGCCCCCACTGGGCGGCAATGCTTGACGCAATTTCCACAAGTGCTTCAGGCTGCCGGACCTGCTGTCGCAGCGACACTCAGCTGTTCAAGCTGTCTGCGCCGCCCTCGCCCTGGCGTTCCAGCTGGTGTTGACGAATCACCACAAGCATCGCCAGGGCCGATTCTGCGACCTGGTGCAGCTCGTTCAAGTCCCCGTCGACTTTTCGCGCGGTTTCATAAAACGCCACTGTGGACGCCAGATCGCTGATCAGATTGTCTGCTGTATGCTTCACCTTCTCCCCCTCTTGGGAAGGCATCCCCAAAACTGTTGAGCGCGTCTAACGATGAAACGGCGCTCTGTTCAAAATGTCATTCCATCCAACTCGTCGCCCAGCTATGCGTCCCACAGGCTTTCGAGTTTTAGTCTTCAACTATTGAGTCGAGATACTCATGTGCCCGAACTCAACGCCTGAACACGTTCAATTAAATCGCCACCCCTGTCAAAAGGTAAAGCGCCAGACTTTATTTTTCCGACCCTGAATTACTGAAACTGGACTATGAAACGTTTTGCCGACCTTCTTGACCGATTATTGTTGACCCCTCAGCGCAATGGCAAGATCGCGCTTTTGGTCAATCATTTCAGTACCGTGCCCGATCCGGCTCGCGGTTGGGCCCTGGCGGCGATTGCGGGTGAACTGGATATTCCCAACGTTAAGGCGGGCACAATTCGCCGTCTTATCGACGCGAAAATGGACAATTATTTATTCCGATTGTCCTATGATTATGTCGGCGATTTGGCCGAGACTGTAAGTCTGGTCTGGCCTGCAACGCCCGGGGCCAACAGGTCGCCGCCAATCGAGGATGTTGTTCCCGCCCTGCTGGATGCCAGCCGGGCCGAAGGCGAACGCCTGGTGGAGGGTTGGCTGGACGCGCTGGACCCAAGCGGGCGGTGGGCGCTGTTGAAACTGGTCACCGGCGGGTTGAGGATCGGGGTATCGGCGCGGCTGGCCAAAACCGCATTGGCAGAATTTGGCGCGGTGGAGGTTTCTGAGATCGAGGAAATCTGGCACGGGCTCGCCCCACCTTATGAAGGACTTTTTGCCTGGCTTGAAGGCAATGAAGACCGACCAGAGCCAGACATAAAAGCGCCGTTCAGACCCGTCATGCTCGCCCATCCACTGGTCGCAAAAGACAAACGGGACGACCCGAACGCCATCGACCAGGCTCTGATCACTTCAGAAACCTATGCGGCCGAATGGAAGTATGACGGCATCCGCGTTCAGGCAGTCAGTGAGGGCGACACCCGCCGCATCTACACCCGCACCGGCGATGATATCAGCCATACGTTCCCGGATGTCCTCGCCGCGATGGACTTCCAAGGCGCCATTGATGGTGAGCTGCTGGTGCGAAGCCCAAGCGGCGAAACAGCGCCGTTCAATGAGCTTCAACAAAGGCTCAATCGCAAGACCGTCTCCAAACGCCAAATGGAAGCCCGGCCTGCCTTCATCCGTGCATACGACCTGCTTTGCGCGGACGGCACAGATCTGAGGTCGCGCCCCTTTCAGGACCGACGCCAGCACCTGGAAGCGTTCCTCGTAAAATTCGACAATGCGCGTTTCGACCTGTCTCCACTCGTTACGTTCGATGACATCGACCACCTGCAGCGCCTGCGCACAGACCCACCGGCTCCGGAAATCGAAGGGCTGATGCTGAAACGCTGGGACAGCCCCTATTTTGCCGGTCGCCCGACAGGCCCATGGTACAAATGGAAACGCGACCCATTCCTCGTCGATACCGTGCTGATGTATGCCCAGCGCGGGCATGGAAAGCGCTCCAGTTTCTATTCCGATTTCACCTTCGGCGTTTGGCGAAACACCGATGACGACAACCAGCTGACACCGGTGGGAAAGGCCTATTTCGGCTTTACTGATGACGAATTGAAACAGCTCGACAAATTTGTACGCGACCATACCGAAGACCGGTTCGGACCTGTGCGCGCCGTCACCGCGACATGGGAGGCCGGTCTGGTGCTCGAGGTCGCCTTTGAAGGGCTTCAGCGCAGTCCACGCCACAAATCCGGCATCGCCATGCGCTTTCCCCGGATCAATCGAATCCGCTGGGACAAGCCTACGAAAGAGGCAGATCGACTGGAGGCGTTGGTCGCCCTGTTGCCCGGCGACGTCTAGGAGCGGCCATCAGTCCGCCGCAATCATCAACCACATTGCAAGGCTTTCATGCCACTCACTCCCGGAATCGTTACAAAGACAAGGTCATGGCCGAACGCGCGTCAAATCCACGCCCAAAGGCGAAACCTGCCCGGCGCCCATCCATACGGCGCAGGCTGATCGGCCTTGCATTGATGCTCGCTATTATGGGGCTTCAGAGCGGCGCGCTGTTTGGCACGTGGTACTACCACCAGATCTTCGAGGACATGCCGGTTCTTCCCGAAAAAAGCGAACTGTGGACCCTCAAGCGAGAACCGGCCACCGAGTTTCGTGATATCAACGGCGCCCTGATCGACATTCGCGGTCCGCGCTATGGCCGCGAGGTTCGCATCGCCGAGCTGCCGGTGCATGTGCCGCTGGCGTTCATCGCCGCCGAAGACAAACGGTTTTATGAGCACAATGGCGCCGACACACGCGCAATTGTCCGCGCGGCATGGTCGAACTGGCGATCAGGAAAAACGGTGTCCGGCGCATCGACCATCACCCAACAGGTTGTCAAAAACCTTATCCTCGATCCACGCCAGACCATCAAACGCAAGGCTCAGGAAGTGGCACTTGCCCGCCAGCTGGAAGAGCAACTGAGCAAAGATGAAGTGTTGGAGTTGTACCTCAACCGTATCTATTTCGGTGCTGGCTTTTACGGACTGGATGCGGCCAGCACGCACTATTTCGGCAAGTCGCCCGTTGAGCTTACCGTCGGCGAGGCAGCCTTGCTCGCGGCCCTGCCCCAGGCCCCCTCACGCCTGGCGCTGCACAATAATCTCGATGAGGCGCGAGCGCGTCAGAGCTATGTGCTAAATGAAATGGTGAGCGCAGGCTTCCTCAGCGCTTCTGGTGCAGCAGCCGCCAGCGACTCGCCGATCGAACTGGTAGAGCGGACGCTGCCCAACGGGCAACACGGATATCTGTTGGACCATGCGGTCAAACAGCTGCCGGGGCTTGTCCCCGATGCACCGCCTGATCTCGTGGTCACACTCACCATCGACCTGGACCTGCAGGACAAGGTTCACGCCGCCATCGCCGAGCGGGTGGCCACGGACGGCCCAGCCCTCAGCGCCAGCCAGGCCGGTGCAGTGATTTTCCGTCGAAATGGTGACGTTGCGGCGCTCATTGGCGGCGTAGATTACGAACTGTCCGAGTTTAACCGCGCCACCCAGGCGCGACGACAGCCCGGATCGTCGTTTAAAGCGATTGTCTTTGCGGCCGCACTCAAGGCGGGCATCCGCCCCAATGATATTCGCACCGATGGTCCGCTGCGCATCGAGGGCTGGCAGCCGCGAAACTATGCTGGCGGATATCTCGGCCCGGTCACGATCGCCGAGGCGTATGCGGAGTCGCTCAACACAGTGTCTGCGCAGCTCACGCAGGAAGTTGGCGAACTTGCTGTCATCCAACTTGCCAAGGATATGGGCATCACCGCCCCGCTGACCGACCACCCCTCCATCGCCCTGGGCAGCGAAGAAGTAACGCTGTGGGACATTACCCGGTCGTATGGCGCGTTCATGACCGGCGGCATGCGGCTCGACCCCTACCTGGTCGCCAAGATCGAAGACACGCGCGGCAACCTGATCTACGCCCACGTGCAGCCCGAACAGGAACGCGCACTGCCTGAACGGGTCGCCCGCGACATGACCACGATGATGGTGCGCACCATTGCTGAGGGCACAGGCACATCTGCCAATATCGAAGGGTGGACGCTGGCCGGAAAAACCGGCACCAGCCAGGGCTGGCGCGATGCCTGGTTCATCGGCTACGCTCAGCCCATGGTCGCGGGTGTCTGGATCGGCAATGATGATGACAGCGCCATGGAGAAAGTGACCGGCGGCGGCCTGCCGGCAGTGATCTTCTCTGACATTATGACCATTGCACTGGAAGGCGAGCGCGCCCAGCCCCTACCGGGCGCTGAGCGCTATGTCGCCATGGGCCCGGGCGCGAGCGAGCGCGTGGACTTTTACCGTGATCTGGCTGGCGCCTTCGCCACGGTGGCAAAGCGCGATGTTGCCGTGCTGGAATCTGCCCGGTCATCCCAGCAATAGGTCTGGCTAAAGGGCTCGCACACCTCCCGCACTGGCAGAATCGATCTGGAATGTTGCGGTTGTGGGCGGGCTCGTCGGTACGTTGTGGCTTGCCTTGATCAACCGTGACAGTCCCGCCTTCGCAAAGCTGGCTGGCGTCAGATCTTTCACATAATTCGGCGCCCAGCCCGCGCGGCGACGAAGCACGCCGTTGGCATAGACCTCATTGGCGCGCACCCAGGCTGGCCAGGTCAGAAACTCGCACGACAAGGACACGTTCAGCATGTTGCCATTCTGAACGCGGTGGGGGGCAAATTGGGGCCAGGTGATCATCTTGCCAGGCGTCAGGGTGATCTGCGTTGCCGCCTCATCAAAGGCGGGGTCATAGGCAACATCTTCCTCGCACTCGCGCAAGGCAATTGCCTCGATGGCTTCAGGCGAGGCGAAGGCATCTTCTGTAGGATAAAGCCAGACCCGTTTCTCGCCGCGGATCTGGATCAATGTGACCATGGTGATATCCAGGTGGTAGTTCACATGGACATTCGGTGAGGAGATCAGCAAGCCGACGTCCCGTTTGAATGAGCGCTTTCCACTGGCAGCATCCAGGGCGCTGAAGACTTCGGTTTCCATCGTTGCAATGTCATCCAGGTGGTGCGACGCGCCGCGAAGGTTCAGCCAGATGTGGCCTTGCTTCACCGCCTCGAGCAAATGCTTTCCGGGCACACCGTCAGCTGTCCCGTGGGAGGGTTTGGAAATGCCCGATGTCAGATGTGGAAACGCATAGATGCCCAAATGCTCGCGCGGAAATCGATCCAGAATATCGGCCAACCCAGCATCACTGAAGGCATCGCGCGTATGAAGGTCGTGATGTCCCTGGTTGAGATTTTCCCCAAACAGGTCGCGTTCCGTATCGGGCCAGTTGAGTGGCATGGGTGTCTCCTCGTCTTCTAGGCGAGTTTCGAGAGCAAGAAACACGCCACACGGTTGATCCAGTGGCAAAAACGCACGACACCTCGCCCATGGCTCGTCCTCCCCTCCTCACCCTCGCCGATGTTCAACTGACCTTTGGCGGTCGCCCGCTGTTTGAAGGCGTTGAATTTGCGCTGGCAAAGGGCGAGCGCTGCGCCCTGGTGGGCCGCAATGGCGCCGGCAAATCCACGCTGATGAAGCTGGTCGCGGGCCAGATAGAGCCCGATAGCGGCCAGATCTGGAGCCAGCCCGGCACGATGGCGGCCTTCGTGGCACAAGAGCCCAATTTCAGTGCCTATGAAACGCTGCTAGACTTTGCCTCTGAAGGACTGGATGACCGCCACCGCGCCGAAGCGGAGCTAACCGATATCGGCCTTGACCCGTTTTCCGATCCAAACCAGCTCTCAGGCGGACAATTACGGCGCGCCGCCATCGCGCGCGGCTTTGCCTTCGATCCCGACATTCTTCTGATCGATGAGCCGACCAACCATCTTGACATTGCAACCATCGAAACGCTGGAACGCAGGCTCAACAGTTTTCGCGGCGCAGCGCTGATTGTCAGTCACGATCGGGCGTTTCTGGAAACTGTCTCAACCAACACGCTGTGGCTTCGCCAGGGCAAGGTGCGCAAAAGCCCAGAAGGCTATGCAGCCTTCGAGGCATGGGCCGAAGCGATTGAAGCGGAAGACGAAAAAGCGCTGGCGCGCATGAAAACGCAGCTTAAGGATGAGCACCGCTGGCTCGCGCGCGGCGTCACCGGACGTCGTAAACGCAACCAAGGCCGCCTGACGCGACTGAAAAGCATGCGCGCCGAAGCCGCCCAGCGCCGGTCCGCCCTCTATGAAAATCGCGCCGGAGCCGCCCTCGCTGCCGAAAGCGGCGAGTCCATGAGCCGAAAGATGATCGAAACACGGGGCTTGTCCAAGACATATACCCGGCCTGAGGGCGGCGAACTGGAAATTGTCAAAGGGCTCGACCTGAAAATCTTGCGCGGCGACCGCATCGGCTTCATCGGTCCAAACGGCATTGGCAAGACAACGCTGCTGCGCCTTCTGCTTGGCGAACTGCCGCCCGATGAGGGCTCGGTCAAAGTCTCCAAGGCGATTGAGATCGTCTATCTTGACCAAACCCGTGAGACGCTGAACCCCGGCGACACGCTCTGGGAAACCCTGACCCCGACGGGCGGAGACCACATCATGGTCCAGGGCCGGTCCAAACACGTAGCGGGTTATGCCAAGGAGTTCCTGTTTGACCCGCAACAGCTGAGACAGCCCGTGTCGGCGCTATCGGGCGGTGAACGAAACAGGCTGACCCTGGCGCTAACACTGGCCCAGCCCTGCGACCTGCTGGTGCTCGACGAACCCACCAATGATCTCGACATGCAGACCCTAGATCTGCTGGAAGACATGCTCTCCAACTATGAAGGCACACTGATGCTGGTGAGCCATGATCGCGCCTTCCTGGACGCGACGGTGACCTCGTGCCTGGTTCCGGAAGGCGGCGGCATCTGGCGCCATGTGCCGGGCGGATGGAGCGATGCGGTCAGCCAGGTGCCGGGCCTCAGCACGCGGGATACGCAGCGTGCAGGGAAATCAAAACCCAAGGCGAAAGCCAGCCCTGAGCCGCAATCGACCAAACAGGCCACTAAACTGTCATTCAAGGACCAGCACCGTCTGAAGGAAATCGATGCGCGCTTGCCGAAGGTGTCTGCAGACATCTCACGGCTGGAGGCGGAAATGGCCGATCCGGACCTTTACAGCAAAGATGCTGGCGGCTTTCAGACACGGGCCGACAGACTGTCTGCGCTGAAGAACGAAAAAGAGGCGCTGGAGGAAGACTGGCTGCTAATCGAAGCCAAACGCGAGGAGATTGAACAATCTTAGCAATCAGCTCTTAAGCCCTTTCAGACATAAATCAGGCATGCACATGTTTCGTATTGCACGCCGCACAGCCCTCTTTAGCCTCGTCGCTGGCGCGTTGGCCGTCTCGGCTCACGCCGACGCGTCGCTGAGCTTTGAGTCCAACACCTACCGTTCCGGACATGATGTTCTAGCGCGCACAGACGCGCCTTCTGCAATCGCCTGCGCGGTGGATTGCAGCCTAGTCGATGGCTGCCGCGCCTGGAGCTATGCCAATGTGTGTGAGTTGAGACCGGCCATGGGAATGTCGTCGCGCGCATCGGGCGCGGAGTCAGGGCTCTATTTCCCCGGTATCGGCCACATTGCCTTGCGCGACGCAAACATGGACGACGTATCAGCAAATGAGCCCGTTCCGCCAATATTGCGGCTCAACGAAGAGCCGGAAGACACCCAACCTGCCGAGCCTGTGAAGATTGAAAACGTCGTGGTTGCCGAGGTTGAAACGGCAACGCAGGGCGACGATCCCTACGCGCCGCGCAAAGTGGCGTCATGGTCATTTGCATCGGGCGTCACCCCCGCGAGCACAAACACTACGCTGGACGATTCAACGTCAGACCAGAATTTCTCCAGCAGCAATCAGAATGCTCTGCCACCCGGCGCGGTGGAAGAAGACGGCGTGATCTACATCGACAGCGACGATGTCGACGACGACTTCTTCGAACTGCGCCCCTGATCAGCCTTCATCGTCGGCTTCACCCAGGCCTTTCGTTCGTTTCAGTTCAGCCATCTCGCTTGCGGTGCGGATAGCCGCTTCGCTGCGCGCGGGCGGTGCCATGATTTCCGGCGCGTCCTGCTGTTGCATGTAGAGGGTGCGTGACGGGAAGGCGAAGCCGGTGCCCGCTTTCTCGATGATGTCCATGATCGCCACCGCGAACTCTTCCTTGATCTCCAGCCACTCTCCCCAGTTCTTGGTGTGGGTGAAGGTGTAGATCAGGAAATCGATGGAGCTGGCATTGAAGCTGTCGATGCGAACGAAAAGTGCTGCTTCCGGCGGTTTGGCAAAACGTTCATCATTCCATAAGACAGCCTCGATCTCGTCGCGAATGTACTTCAATTGATCCACGGTCGTGCGGTACTCCACCCCGACAACCCACTTGATCCTACGATGGGTCATGCGGGAGAAATTGGTCACTGGATTGTCTGATAGCAGCGCGTTGGGCACGTAGACGGGTGACTTGTCGAATTGCCTAATCAGTGTGGACCGAAAATTGATCCGCTCGACCGTGCCCTCTGCCACCCCATCAGCGGCAATCCACTCGCCCGGCACGAAGCGTTTCTCTGTCAGGATCAGGATGCCCGCAATCAGGTTCTTGAACAGGTCCTGGGCCCCCAGGCCAATCGCGATCCCGAAAATGCCGAGGCCGGCGATAATCGGGCCGATGGCGATGCCCCATATCTCCGCAACCGCTGCAAATCCAAGGATAATCAGCAATATCTGAACCGCCTTCAGCATCCAGTCGACAATGGCGGGCGAAAGCGTGTCGCGAAGGCTGGTGAATACAAACTCGAACGCGTTGACCGCGCGCGACAGCGTCCAGAAAACCGCCAGCGCAATCACGGACTGGACAATGCGGTTTGCAATTTCCTCCGTGTCTGGTCCGATATCGACAACCTGAAGCGCAAAATACGCCCCGATGATCAGCGGCACAATTTTCAACGGCGTGGCAATCGCCTTCACGAGCGCATCGTCGAGATTGGTCTTGGTTCCGGCCGCCGCGCGGGTGATCCATCGCACAACGGTTCGCGCAAAAATCCCGCGCACCACCAGCGAGAACAACATGATCCCTGTGACCATGATAATTTCGCCATAGGTCAGACCAAGCGCACCCTGGTCCCAGATGCCGGCAAGATAAGTCCAGGCATCGCCGACCCATTGCGGCGCGTTGGCCTCAATCCACCGCGTCACCGTGTCGGATCTCGCCGGGGCGGTCGTGATCAGTTTTTGCATGGCGGTGCCCCTCACTCTTCCCGTCCGGTGCGGTTGTCCTAACGCGCTCGCGTGCCAGCGGGAAGTGCCTGATACATCCAGATCGACGTCTCAGTGATCAGCGGTGTGGAATTCAGGTCCGCCGGAGCACCGCGTAGGCCTGATTCAGCTCGCTTTCACCCGTGCCAATGATCTCGCACACTTCGAAATGGGTCTGACAGACGTCGTCCATAACAGCGCGCGTCTGGAAGCTGGCCATGGCGTTGGAGCCTTCCGAGAAGTCATTGTGGACGATGAAACCGTCTCTCAGCAGCATCTCGCGATCGATAGGCTCATCAATCAACTCAACATAGTCCTCGTCGTGAAAGGTGATGAAAACAAACCCGCCCGGTTTCGTGATCCGTGCCAGTTCCGCGATCCAGAGGGTCTGCGATTCCCGGCGCAAATGCGTGAACACCGACAAGAGGTAAGTGATGTCGAAATGGGCATCGCGGTAGCGCAGTGGCGGCAGCAGTCCGTTGCGCTGAAACTCGCCGGGCAGATTGGACCGGCACCATTTCAAAAGTCGCTTATTGTAGTCGACGCCATGGAGTTCAGCCTCGGTCAGGCGTGGCAAAAAGCGGATCAACCGCCCACAGCCGCAGCCCAAATCCAGTATGCGTTGCGCACCGGCGAATCCTCCACCATTGCGAGCAATTGCTCCAGAGATGATGGAGGCGGTCTCTTCGCCGCCCTGCAGGAATTTGTGCCAATCGGTGTGACCGACGACGGTCTGCATCAAGTAAGGCCCCGGCAGAGGCAGGCCATCCGGTCCGGCCTTCGGCCAGTCAGCATGGGTGCGCGACAGACGATACTCATGGAACCGGTACATCCAGTGGCGCATGCCGGGGGCCATCAGAATGGCGCGGGTCGGCCACTTCAGCGCGCGGACAAAGCCCGCCATCGGCTAAACGCTCCGCTCTTTGGTGGCGGAAAACCGGATGTCAGGGTTCTTTTCTTGGGCGTAGCCCACATCCCAGGCGTTCTTCGCGAGATACACCGGTGACTCATCGAGATCGAAACCGGATGCGGACTTGTTTCTGTCCAGGAACGCTTCGATCTTCACGTCATCCTCGCAGGTGAGCCAGCGCGCCACATTGTAAGGCGCGGTTTCGAACTCCACCTCCAGATTATACTCGGCAGACAGGCGTTCGATCATCACTTCAAACTGAAGTTGTCCCACAGCGCCGACAATCATGTCCGATCCGATTTGTGGCCGGAATAGCTGCGTCACACCTTCTTCGGCCAGGCTCTCCAGGGCCTTGCGCAGGTGCTTTTGCTTCATCGGATCCTTGATCCGCGCGCGCCGCAGTATTTCAGGGGCGAAATTCGGAATTCCAGCAAACTCGATCTTGCCGCTTTCCGACAGGCTGTCGCCGACCCGAAGCGCGCCATGATTGGGCACGCCGATGACATCGCCAGCATAAGCGGTTTCCGTAATCTCACGATCCTGAGCGAGGAACATCAACGGTGCGTGAACCGTCAGCGCCTTGCCAGCCGTCGTCTTCAACCGCATGCCGCGTTTGAACTCGCCCGATGACAGGCGCAGGAAGGCCACACGGTCGCGGTGGTTGGGGTCCATATTCGCCTGGATCTTGAACACGAAACCGGAGACTTCCTTATCGCCCGCATCCACGGTTTTGCTGTTTCCAGAGACACTCGCGGCCTGGGATCGCGGGCCGGGTGCAAATTCGTCCAGCGCGCCGAGCAGTTCCGGCATTCCAAAGTGGCGCAGCGCTGAACCGAAGATGACCGGCGTCAGGTAGCCTTCACGATAGGACTGGGCGTCAAATTTCGGCAACGCTTCGCGGGCCAGTTCAGCGCCTTCCTCAATCTCTTCCTGGACCATTTCATCCATGACATTGGCCATGGAATTGCCGCCCCATTTGATGCGCTCTGATGGGCCGGGCTCGCCCTCTTTCTCAAAGACCAGAAACTCATCCTTGCGCAGGTCAAGCATGCCCGCAAAGCGCTGGCCTGAGGCGGCAGGCCAGTAGAGCGGCGCGGTTTCCAATTGGAGCTTGTCTGAAACCTCGTCGAGCAGTTCAAACGGGTCCTGGGCCTCGCGGTCCATCTTGTTGATGAAGGTCAGGATCGGGATGTCGCGCATCCTGCAGACTTCAAACAGTTTCAGTGTCTGAGGCTCAATGCCTTTTGCCGCATCCAGAACCATGATCGCCGAATCTGCCGCCGTCAGGGTGCGATAGGTGTCTTCAGAGAAGTCTTCATGGCCGGGCGTATCGAGCAGATTGAAGACTTTGTCAGCGTGCTCAAACGTCATCACGGACGACGCGACAGAAATACCCCGGTCGCGCTCGATCTTCATCCAGTCTGACTGGGTTCGGCGCCGCTCTCCCCGCGCTGCTACCTGGCCGGCCAGACGAATGGCGCCGCCAGCAAGCAACAAGGCTTCGGTGAGCGTCGTCTTGCCCGCATCCGGGTGAGAAATGATGGCGAAGGTGCGCCTGCGGCCGGCTTCCTCGGCAAGGGACATGACTACGGTTCCAATCGGTCTGCGGTGCGGCCTAACCCAAACTGCGTGGCGGGGAAAGCTGCCGAGATCATCAAGCCCGGATCAAGGGGCGTGATTCCACCAGGCCAGGTCGGAGAAAGCCCTCAGATCAAGCTCATGGGTCCAGGCGGATCGGTGTTGGTGGGCAAGATGGAAATAGGTTTCGGCGACTTGCTCCGGCAATATCAGACCATCATTGTCCAGGCCGCGCGCCTCACGAAGCTGCTGGAAACGCTCTGGACCCAACATTTTGCCAAGCGTGTCGGGCGCATCGACGGCGCCATCGATGAGGATGTGAGCAACGTGAATGCCCTTGGGCGCAAACTCGGCGTTCAGGCTCTGGCAGAGCATTCTTCGCCCACCAATCGAGGCCGCATGGGAATGCTGGCCGGCATTACCGCGCACCGCGGCGGTTGCCGATGTCACCAGCAGTGTTCCACGACCGCGCTCCTCCATGCGGGGAATCAGCGCCTTGGCCGTGCGAAACAGAGCGAATGAGGCCATTCTCCAACCCAGTTCAAAAGCCTTGAGCGAGGTGGCCTCCAGCGGGCGGTTTCCGATCTGAGCCCCGAGGTTGAACAGGAGGACTTCAATCTGTCCGATATTGGCTTCCACATCGGCAATAAGAGTCTCGATGGTGTCATCTTCCACCGCATTCATCAGATGTGCGCTCGCGGTGCCGCCAGCCTCTTCAATGTCTGATACAAGTTGGTTCAAGCCGTCCTCATCACTGCGCCGACAGACGACGGCGTGATATCCCTCGCGCGCAAACTTCTTGGCTGCGTTTCCGCCAATACCTGCGCCGGCACCAAGCACCAAAAATACCTTCTTCATGGAAATGTCCTCCTAAGCAGAATTCTATGGCTCGCCAGGCGCAGTTCTCAGACGCCTGTTGGAGCAGATCAGAAGCGCGTTGTCACTTTGATGGAGAACGGGCTTTGGGGTCTGGAGCAGAGCCACCATGCGATACGTCAGGTCTTGGCCAAACCTGCAAGGTCGAGCCGCCACCGCAATGTATCGATTCGATCCTGCCCAAAGAAGGGCTCGCCATTGAATACCATGGTCGGCACGCCCCAGTGGCCGGACGCGTCCAGCGCCTCCTGGTTTCGATCGACCTCTTCAAGATGATCGCCCGTGAGGATCGCCTCATCGAGTTGATCCAGGTCAAGACCAGCCTTCGCGACGGCATCTTTCAACAATGTGCCCTCATGCCAGTTTTCCGTGCCACGGAAAATCAGATCGGACACGAAATGGGCCAGTTCAACTCCTTTTCCCCGACGACGGGCTTCGACGCCCAGTTTTGTCAGCCGGAAGATGTGGGGCTGGTCTTTGGCCACTTCCATTGTCTGATAGTCTTGGACAACAGGATCAGGTTTCGGCGGGAAAACAACAGGCAGCCCCAGCATTTCACCGCGGCGTATGCTGTCGGCCACGATGTAGCCTGCGCGTTTTCGGTTGTCGCCCTGAAACAAGGTCTGCGGCGCCCGGATCGCAATCGGCAACACCGGTCTGAGGCGAACATCGACCTCATAGTCTTCGCGCAACGTCAACAAATCTGGTGTGACCAGTCTCGAATAAGGGCTTCGAAAAGACCAGAAGACGTCAACAGTTTCAGGCATCAGTTTCCTCCTATATCCAGCCCAACAACACGATTTCGCCGACGCTCCAGAACACCAGCGCTGTCACCTTCATCGAACAAGCGCTCCGACGCATCAACCATTTCGCGCTTGGAAGCACGCTGATCATCATCGGCGTCGAATTGTTCGACCACGGCGGCAACCGCCTGATTGAACCAGTTCTTGAGATCATACCAAGGCAGGTCCGTCAGCAAAATCCTATGGGTGTATCCGCTGCGCCCTTTTGCAGCCCGGCAATATTGATGTCATTCCCAGTCAGGCAGATCGAATTCACCCCGCAATACACTTCACGGAAAGCATCGCCCTATGACAGATTTCATCCTCTATGGCACACCCTTGTCACCCTTTGTGCGCAAGGCAGAAGGTGCTCTGCACATGGCCGGTGCCGACTACGAGCTGGTGAACATCAACATCATGGACATGCCAGACTGGTTTGTAGAGATCAGCCCGGCGCGCCGAATTCCTGTACTACGCGATACGTCTATTGGCACAGACGGCATTCCCGGTACCATCCCGGACTCTTCGGCCATCTGCATGTTCCTGGAAAAACGATTTAATGCCGGGCTTTACGGTGCAGACGCCTTCGAAACCGGCCGAGTGGCCTGGTTCGAAGAATATATGGATTCCGGGTTTGCCACGACCCTCGGTCTCGGACTTTTCCGCCCCCTCGTCTTTCCGTTGTTCAAGGGCGAGGCGTCAGATGTAAAGACAGCGAAAAAAGCCTGGCACGAAAAGCTCCCGAAATACTTCGACTATCTTGAGGCCTCTCTGGACGGGAAAAACTATTACATCGGCAACAAGATCAGCATGGCAGATATCTCTGTCGCTGCGCAGATGACCCAGCTGGATCTCGTGGCCGGCCTGCCGGACGCCGGAAAATGGCCGAGCCTCGTCAAACACACCGAAATGATGAAGACTGCGCCGGGATTTTCTGAAAACCTGGCGAAGTGTACAGCTATGTTCAGCAAAGTCATGCCGCTCAAGGTCGACCTGAACTGACCCACGGCCCGCCGACACGCAAAGACCCGATCTGTTGAAAGAGGAATTTCGACCGCCATGCTCAAACTTCACTTTGCACCAAACTCCCGAGCCGGACGCATTGTCTGGCTGCTGGAAGAGCTGGGTCTGGACTACGAGCTGAACAAAATGAGCTTTCATCCGAAGGACCTGAAATCCGATGCGCACCGCGCGCGCCATCCCCTCGGCCGTATTCCCGTGCTCGACGATGGCGATGTCTCCATTTGGGAGTCCGGCGCAATCGTCGAATACATCCTTGAACGGCACAAGAATGGCGGCCTGAAGCCGACTGTGGATGACCCAACCTGGCCGATGTACCAGCAGTGGTTTCACTATTGCGAGGGCATGGTGATGCCGCCGATGAACACCATTGTTGTTCAGACGATATTGCTGCCTGAAGACCGCCGCGACGCTACCATTCTCGGCCAGGCCCAGCGTCTGCTGTCTAAAGCCCTAGGCCCGGTGAATGACACATTGGAGGGCAAGGATTATCTGATCGGCGACTTTTCCGGCGCCGATATCATGCTGGGCCATGCATGCTTCATGGCCAACCGCATCGGTTGCGTCAGCGATGAGATGCAACATCTCAAGGGTTATGTAGAACGCATTTCGGCGCGCCCGCATTTCAAAACCGCCATTACGATGCAATAGGCCGCGCAACTTGCCTTGAAAGACCGGCAGCCGCGCCGATCCAGCCGCTTGGGATATGGATGACTTAACCAGCCATGCTGGATATTCGACAAGCTTCAGATGACGTGTCGATGGCGCACTCACCAGACGAAGGTCGGCGGGCAAGGCGTCTATGTCGACGTCATTTCAGGCCAGCCCTATCCTAGTCTGCCGGGCGATGTCGGGCTGGTGAAACTTCCATCGCTCGATCTCATTGGACAGCCCCACAATGGAAACCTGGCGCTGCGGCCACGCCATTTGCTGGGCCCGATTGCACCGAAGTATCTTGAGTTCTTACAGAACGCGATTGACCAAAAGGTCTGAAGCCCTGCTGCAGACGCTGGCGCGCTGGCGAACTTTTGCACCTTTCTGCACCGTTTGTGTTGAATCTGCCCCGACGTGCAGGGGTGCATTTCCCGTATCGCCTGATATGCGCAGATTAACACCGCGACGAAGGACAATACCCCATCCATGCTGACTGCACGTTTCAAACATCTCGCGCTCTCCGCTGGTGATCGCGTCCTGGATCTTGGCTGCGGTGAGGGCCGCCATCTCCACGGCCTCTACTTCCATGGCGGGCTCCATCTGAACGGGATCGATCTTGACGAAGCGTCTCTGCAAAAGGCCAAAGATGGGTTTATGACCCTGCCGCCACGGGAACCGGGCGATGAAGGCACGGTGGATTTGTCGGTCGGCGATGCCACCGCGCTGGACTTCCCCGATGATACGTTCGACGCGATCATCTGTTCTGAGGTTCTGGAGCACCTGCCAGACTACGACGCGGCCCTGGTTGAAATCCGCCGTATCCTGAAGCCTGACGGCCGCCTCTGCATAACCGTGCCCCATGCCTGGCCAGAACGGATCTGCTGGCGCCTTGCCCCGGGCCCGGACGGCTATGCTTTTCAGCCAGGTGGGCATATTCGCATCTTTGATGAGGTGGACCTTCAACAATCTGTCGAGCGCCGTGGCTTTCGCATGACCCGGCGCCACCATGCCCATGGCATCCACGCCCCGCTCTGGTGGCTCAAATGCGCCTTCTGGGACCGCCGGGACGACCACCCGCTGGTGAAGGCCTATCACAGCTTTCTTGTCTGGGACCTGATGAAAAAGCCACTCATTACAAGAGCGCTCGACGCCCTCCTCTCTCCCGTCATGGGAAAGAGCCTGGTCATGTATTTTGATGAGGGACAACGGCAGTGATGGATGGTCACGCCCACTCCGCAACGTCTGGTTTGCTTGCCGACATGTCGGCGCCAGTTGAACGAATACTCGACTTGCAGGGTTCTGATGGCGCGATTCCCTGGTTCAAAGACGGCCCATGGGACCCCTGGAACCATGTCGAAAGTGCCATGGCGTTGACGGTCATGGGCGCCTACGACGCGGCCAACGCTGCGTTCGACTATCTGGTGGACTCCCAGCGCCCCGATGGAGCCTGGCTTGGGGAGTATGGCAACGCCCTGCCCATGGTGGACCGCGACTTCATCAGCCGCAAGAAAGCGCCGAGTGTGCTCGACACCAATTTCTGCGCGTATCCGGCGGTTGGCATTGCCCACCTCTTGCTCTCCACGGGCGATCTGGATCAGGCGCGCGAGCGATGGCCAATGGTGCGAGACGCCATCAGTTTCGTGGTTTCGCTGCAGCGCCCGGATGGAACCATCCCCTGGGCCTTTGAGGCGGTGGGCACTGACGAAGACGATGCGCTGCTTGCCGGAAATGCATCTATCGCAAAGAGCCTGGAATGTGCGATCTTCCTTGCCCAGGAGCTCGGCGAGGCCGCAGACCGCTGGATTACCGCGCGAGGCTGTCTGATCCAAGCCCTGCGTCACACGCCGCATGCGTTTGACCACCGCGGATCGGGCGCACGTTTCGCCATGGACTGGTACTACCCGGTACTCTCCGGAGCGATGGAACGCTCAACGGCTTTGAGCCGCCTTGAGAGAAAGTGGGATATCTTCGTCACCGACCAGGGGTGTCGATGCGTGGCGGACGAGCCATGGATCACCGTGGCTGAAACCAGCGAACTTGTGCTCGCTCTGCTGGCGGTTGATCAACACAAATCGGCTGAACGGATGTTTCAAAGCCTGATGCCCCGTCGAGACGACCACGGCGTCTTCTGGATGGGATGGCAAACAAAAGAGCAGATTATCTGGCCCAGGGAACAGCCAAGCTGGACGCAAGCAGCTGTTATTCTCGCGGCTGACGCGTTGGCGTCCAGAACGCCAGCCAGTCGTTTGCTCACCCATTCGCTCCTAAGCGCGGCGCAGAAGTCTTAGGCTTTTAACCGCCGCTTCTTCGACGAACAGATCCGATGCCAAGGCACGCTGGTAGATCTCAAACGGTGGACGGCCGCCATCTGCTGGATCTGGAAACACGTCATGGATCGCGAGAATTCCACCAGCCATCAAGTGGGGAGTCCAACCGCGATAATCATTCAGCGCGTGCTCCATGGTATGGCCGCCGTCGATGAACAGGAAACTGAGCGGCGTGCGCCATCTCAGAGCGATATCGATGGACCGCCCGACGATCGGCACCACGGTGCCTTCCAGGCCCGCTTTGCGGATGTTCTCTCTGAAGATCGGTAGCGTATCGACCGCTTGGGCGGTCTCATCCCAGACATCCGCGTCGAAATACTCCCATCCCGGCTGGTTCTCTTCTGACCCCCGATGGTGGTCGACGGAGAAATGAAGTTCGCCGGCCTCAGCGCAGGCCTGCCCGAGATAGATGGCAGATTTTCCGCAGTAACCGCCAATCTCCAGACATGGTCCGTATTCGGCCTGAACCCGTGCGAACGTGCGCAGCGCATCTCCCTCCTCAGGGTCAAGAAAGCCTTTCACAGCTGACAGGTCGAACGCTGTATCCATTGAAGATCTCCGGTGGCCGCCTGGCCCACACGCCAACGAACACATGTCTTATTCTCTTATCCAAATCAGAGGAGAATAGAACCGATGATCCGCAAAACTGTCCCCTGGATCGCAGCGTCCGCAAACGGATCTCAGCAACTCCAAGGCCGATAAAGCACTGGCGCGCGACGGCATGGCCGTGGAACAGAAGGATTCCGCCGAGGTAAGTCTGGCCGTTGCCCCGATTGCCTGCCACAACACCACAAAACGACTCTTGGAGGAGGAACCCAAATGTCTTTGCCCGCCACATACCTGCAGATGATTTCGACCGTCACGCCGGACGCCGAACTTCGTATGGAACTCGTCGAACGCGACATGCCGACGCCGAAACCTGGACAGATCATCGTGCGGGTCGAAGCTACCCCGATCAATCCATCTGACCATGGTGTGATGTTCGGCTGGACTAACATGGCCGCGGCAAGCTCGTCGGGTTCTGGCCGGGGCACTGTCCTTACAGCGCCCGTGCCTCCCCAGGGCATGGCCGCCATGAAAGCACGAATAGGACAAGCGCTTCCGGTCGGAAATGAAGGCGCAGGTACTGTCGTTGCCGCGGGTGAAGAAGATTATGCCCAAAGCCTCATGGGCAAAACCGTCGCCGTCATGGGCGGTGGCATGTACGCCCAGTACCGCGCAGTTGAGGCCATCACCGCCTTGCCTCTCAATGAGGGGCACACCGCCAAGGACGGCGCCTCCAGCTTTGTAAATCCACTGACGGCGCTGTGCTTTCTGGAAACGATGCGCGCCGAAGGACACTCTGCGATTGTTCACACGGCAGCGGCCTCCAACCTTGGACAGATGCTGAACCGGATCTGCCAGGCCGATGGCGTTGACCTGGTGAACATTGTCCGCAAACCCGAGCAGGAAGACCTGCTGCGCGGTCTCGGCGCGAGATACATCGTGAACTCCAGCAAGGACAGCTTCATGGCGGACCTGACCGATGCCATCCACGAAACAGGCGCCACACTGGCCTTCGATGCGACCGGCGGCGGCAAACTCGCTTCAGATATCTTGAGTGCAATGGAGGCTGCGGCTGCAAGAACGCCGGGCGCATACAGCATTTATGGTTCAGTGGCCCACAAACAGGTCTATCTGTTTGGCGGACTGGACACCTCGGCAACCATTCTGAACCGCGGATATGGCATGGCGTGGGGCGTGGGAGGCTGGCTGTTGCCGAACTTTCTCGCCAAAGCCGGGCTCGATGTCGCGATGCGCCTGCGCCAACGGGTGGCCGATGAGCTCAAGACCACGTTTGCCAGCCACTACACGGACGAGATCTCGCTATCACAAGCTTTGCAGGCTGAAACTGTTGCCAAATACAATGCAAAAACGACCGGTCAGAAATTCCTGATCCATCCACAAATTGATCTCTAGAAAACCAGATCGGCGAAGGCGATCATCAGCCCAGATGACATGCTGGGTTGATCGACGCTAAGAGATGGCGGGCGTCAGCCGTGTCGGCAGGGCGCCGAATCCTTGAAGAACGTTGTTGAGGATTGGCACCGGCGCATCGGTCTCAATCGCTGAGACTTGGCCGACCAGCGCGCGCGCCAGTGCCTCCATCTCCATGCGGGCCAGGTGCATTCCGGCGCAGACATGCGGTCCGTGCCCCCAGCCAACATGATCACGCGGGTTCCTGTCGATCCGGAACTCGTCAGCGCCGTCATAGTGGCGTTCGTCCCAATTGGCGCTGGCATAGAGCATCGCGACCCGCGAACCAGCCGGGATTGTGCCATGCTCGGTCTCGTAATCGGTCTCAGCAAACCGCGTGAACTCACGGATCGGCGAGGCGAGCCTGACGCTTTCAAGCACCATGCTTGGGATTAGGTCGGGATTGGCTTTCAGGGCGTCGAACGCACCTGGTGTCGTAGCAAGGCGCCAAAGCATATGGCCGGTCGCGAGGATGGTCGTGTCGAGACTTGGCGCCGTGTAGTCGATGATCATGCCAGCAGCTTCTTCAGCCGATATGTTCCCGGTCTCAAGTTCTCTGAACACCGCCGCGGCCCAGCCATCAGGCTTAAGTCGTTCGGGTCTGAGTTGGTGGACGTATTCAAACAGACCAAGAGCCAAGCCGAGCGCATTCATCGTGCGGTCATTCTCTGGGCCGAGCGCATCGAACGTGGCCGCGGCCCATTCGAGCATGTTCTCGCGGCCAGCCTCTTCCAGCCCCACAAGTTCGGCGACGATGGTGAGCGGAAGATGGGACGCGAAATCCTTGATGCCACAAAACGAGTCGCGGCTGACAAGATCGCGCACCAGCCGATCAGCCGTCTCATTGATGCGCTGTTTTACGTCCGCCAATGCAGGCGGCGTCAGTGGACGCATGAGCACAGACCGGCGGCGCAAATGGGTGTCGCCGTCGCTCGTTAACGTCGCGTTGCCGCCTTTGCCATTGATCATGTCATTGGCCGCAACGCCCCGGCTGCTGACCAGAGATCTGTCGCTTCGCAGCGCAAGCCGAACCGCATCGAACCGTGTGACGGCGAAAAGGTCGTTGTGCGGCAAGAACACGATAGCGCCGGTATCGCGCAGGTGCTTGTACGCCCGCTCTGTATTCAATAGCGTGTCATCGCCAAACAGGTCGATATCAGCCTCAGTAATGGCCATGAATCATGTTCCTTTTTGTGCCGTTGTCGTCTGCCTCGCCTATTCCAGCGTGAAAGACTGGCCGGAAAATTTGAGCGTGACGTCCAGCGCGCCTTCATTAAGTGTCCATTTGCGAAGCGTGTAGCTGCGCGCCCCGCTGGAATGCATGGGGTCAGCGTCGGCGATGGCTCGGGCCTCTTCGAATGATTCAGCGCGAACGATGATCATGCCCGCCACGGGCAGCGGCGTGGCGGCGTTTTCCTCATAAAGCGGGCCGGCCCCGAACATGATGCCCTGTTCCTGAAGCATCACCTGGTAGTCCAGATGGGCCTCAAGGTTTGCGATCATGTTTTCGGGCGGTCCGGCAAGGCGTGTCTCGTAAACATAAAGCTCCATGTTGAGGAACGTCGCAGCGCGTTCACGCACGGATTCTGGTACCTCTGGCGGGGATGTGGGCGGCTCCTGGGCACCGGCGATACTGGCGCAGGCCGATAGCGCCAACAGTCCGGCGGCGGCCCCTAAAATCCGTGAAGGGATGTAATTGTTTCGGGTCATGGAGCTCTCCTTTTATTCCGGCGGGGGATTCCGCCGAGGGGTGTTGGCGAGGGGTTTTGGCGATAATGGCGCTTGGGCGGGCGACTAGGCCCCGTCTCCATGTTCCGCCTGTACATGTTTCAGCATGACCCTGCGATGCAGGAGGCCAGCCTGGTCTCCTGCGATGATCATCTCTTCATAGTCAACCTGGTCGTTCGAGAGCAGTTCCTGCATGTGCTGGATCGCCCATTTGTCCTCGTCGAACCCCTTGTTGAGGTGAGGTTTCATGACTTCGAAGAACATGTCATTGTCCTGTTCGAAATCGAGCGACATGGACCACCAATAGTGGCTGGTCGTTTCCGTTTCAGGTGTCGCATAGTGCGCGATACGTTGATTGAACGCGCGCCGGTCTGGATCATCTTCCGTCCCGATGTAAAGGGGCGCGTTTCCGAGGAAAATACCTGGCGTCAGGCACATGCCGCCATCGCGGCGCTCAACATGTTTGCCTTCCGCAGCCTGGATGAAACTAGGCGGCAGAAAACTCCGCGCCGTATCGGTGTTGTCAATACGCTCACACCAGACCCTGCCATCGATCATTTTCACTTCGGTTGGCAGGTCCATAAAGGCGTCGTCAAACGGAAATGTCTCTTTGTGCAGGTAGGCGAAATGGGTGAGATCGTTGAGGTTTTCCATCAACAGAAGGTAGTTACCTTCCAACGTCATGAAGTCGTGGACCGTGCGATAGTTTGGGTCGGCGAGGTGATAGAGGTCAGGAAATTCGCCGACAGTGTCAGGGTCACCCATCCAGATGAAGACGAACGGTCCGACTTCCTTCAGCGGATAGGTTCGCAGCTTCTTGTCTGATGTCTGTGCCTGGCACGGAATACGAGCGATCTGGCCTTCAGGCGTGTAGCGAATGCCGTGATATCGGCAGACCAGGTTGTCGCCCTCGAGAAAGCCTTCCGACAGCGGGAAAGACCGATGCAGGCAACGGTTCTGCATCGCGTTCGGCGTGCCATCCGGCGTGCGATACAGTACGATCGATCGATTAAGCAGCGTCTTGGCGGTCGGCTTTTCTGTAAATTCCTCACTCGTTCCGGCCACATACCAATGCTCATAAACGAATGGCAGTTTGATATAGTCTTTGACGCTTTTGATCTGGTCGGCATACGTCATGGTTCGGTTTTCCCTTACGTGCGAGTTTCAGGCGCCCTTCAGGCCGGCGATCTGGACAAGGCTTTCACCGCGGGCAGACTGTTCGGCCTGGAAAGCTTTTCTGCGTTCAACGAATGGCGGCGGCGCCTGAACCTCGCGCGCGAATTCCGGCCGCACGTTCAACCGGTCAAACCAGGCGCCAAGGCGGGGATGTTCAGCGTGGATCGGATATCCCGCGTCGCTCAATCGCACGGCATAAATATACCATGCGATGTCGAGCACCGAGAGCGCCTCACCAAGCAGGAAGGCCCCGGAGGCGAGCCGAGTGTCGAGCTCTGTGAACGCTGCTTTGAATCGGCCCGCCGCCCCGCGGACTTGCTCATCGGAAACCCCACCGTTCGAGGCAAGATCTTTGAAGAATTTCAATTCCACTTCTTTGTGTGGGTCACGTTCGCCTGCGACAGTCCCCGAACCGGCATTCTCGTATTGGTTCAGTACCGCTTCGTCGCGCTGCCCGGCGCCTGGTCCGAACACGTAGCGCATTGAGAGGGCCCGCAAATCAAGATGCAGATCGTCTTCATGGGCCAGCAATTCGTGGACGAGTTTCTCTTTACCCGCTGGGATCAGTTTGGGATCGGGAAAGGCTGCCTCGAGATGTTCAAGGATATCATTGCTTTCGATGATCACCTGGCCGTCATGGACAAGCACCGGAACCAAACCACGTGGATTGATACCCATATACCAGTCGCCATAATTCTCGTGGGCCGGAACATCGACATGACGGGAGGTCCAGTCGATGCCTTTCAGATTCAGAAAGATTCGCGTTTTCTGCGAGCAGGACGAGCCCATGAAGTGAAGCAGGTGCACGCCAGTCCAGTCGAGCACTTCTCGCGTGCGAATATCGGAATCGAGCAGTTTGACCATGTCTGTATTCTCACTCAGGTGGGATTGGTGGGCCGTTGGCGGCTTCAAACTCGGCGAAGGCGGCTTCACAGGCTGCGTCGCACGGCGCATTGTAAAGCTGGCGCAGCAGTGGGCGCGGGCGAACACTGGGAGGGATTACACCGTTTTCTTCCGCGTAGATGTCATAATCAGCCATCAGGTCGGCGAGGATGGCTGGCTCGGCTTCGGCCAGGTCTGTAGTCTCGCCTGGATCGGTCGCCATATTGAACAGTTCCCAGACGCCGGTACCTTGCGGACGATTGATCCGGGTGATTTTCCAATCCCCTTTGCGAAAGGCCACATTGTCGAAGAGCTCGATCGCATAGCTCGTACGAGGGCTTTCAGCCCCATCCAGCCAAACCGGCGTCAGTGACACGCCCTGGGGCAAAAGCTTGCCATTATACAGATCGTTGCCGTCGATTGAGACGCCCGCAAGATCCAGCAGCGTCGGCGTGATGTCCTGCACATAGCCCAGACCAGACGATACACTGCCAGCTTCGATACCGGGGCCTGCGACAATCATTGGTGAGCGGGTGCCTCCCTCGGCGACCTGCCCTTTGTTGAGTCGCCAAGGTGTGTTTGACACGTTCGCCCATTCGCTGCCCATCACGGTAAACGAGTTTTGGGTGCCAACTTCGGAGTACGTGGTCGGCCAGTTCTCCGCCATCCATTCCACGGAATTTTCGGGGTAAAGCAAGGGGGCAACGGCGCTCGCGCCATTGTCAGAAAAGAAGATGATATAGGTGTTGTCGAGCTCTCCCATGGCTTCGAGCTTGGCGACAACGCGCCCAAATTCCTCATCGAGCAGTTCAACCATCGCGGCATACACTTCCATTGTGTTTGCGGCGCGGGTGCGTTCCGCATCCGAGCGCATCTCCCAAGGCTTGCGATGGAGGGGCAATGAGGGCGGGAAGTTGGGCGGAGTCCACAGGTTCATATCCCCATCTATCAGGCCCATCTCCGCTTGCCTGGCGAGGCGGGCTGATCTGATCGGCCCGGGGCCGTCATCATAGGTGCCGTCATACCGGTCGCGCCAATCATCTGGCACCTGCAGAGGATCATGCGGAGCGGTGTAGGCAAGATAGGCCAGGAAGGGTTGCTCGGCCTCGGCGCGATCAAGGTACTCAATCAGCTTGTCCGTATAGCCGACGGACGAATAAAAGTCGGCGGGCAATTCGACCTGCTCACCATCCTCCAAGTATTCGGTCGGGTGACCGGGGTGGATTGGCGTCGCGTCGGCGAAATGACTTGCGCCCCCTGGCAGCAATGTGAAGGACTGATCGAACCCTCGCTTGTCTGGGGTCTGTGTCTCGTCAATCGCAAGATGCCACTTCCCCGACATCATGGTCGCATAACCCTCCGCCCGCAGGACCTCGGCAACGGTGACGACGTCATTATGTATCTGCGTGGCGTAGTTGCGATCGCCTGCCTGGTTCGGCGCGATAATTCCGGCCATGGTACCGACACCGGCGAGATGATTGTCGAGGCCCGTCATCAACATGGACCGCGTCGGCGAACAGGTCGGCGCCACGTAATATTGCGTCATCATCAGGCCGCGCGCAGCCACCCCATCCAATGTGGGCGTGCGGATCTCGCTTCCAAAAGCGCCAAGATCCGACCATCCCAGATCATCCGCAACGACAATCAGAAAATTGGGACGATCGTCTTCGGCGCTCACTCCATCTGTTGCAGGCGTCTCAGTCTGTGGGGCAGAGCATGCCCCAAGCGCAATCAGGGTTAGAGCAGTGAACAAATGGCGATGCATATCAAACCTCTTCAGCTTGTTCGGATTCTGACGCTTCGAACGTGCTGGCGACCGTGAACTTGTCGAGCGCGGCGCTCACAGCCTCGCGCGCATCTGCCGGCACGCCGGACACACGCGCGAGCAGACCGTGGCGGTCGCTGCGCTCAACGGTGACGACTGCCCCCGCGGCGATCTCTCGAACAGTTTCACCAAGCACACGCGCGGTCGCCATGACGCGCAGGTCCGGCTTGAAGATTTTGCCAACCGCCGTTGTCGGCATCTCATCGAGGATTTCGACGACGGCAGGCGCCGCAGCGCGTTCGGGCACATTTTCGCGGGCAAAAGCCTTAAGCTCGTCTGCTGTGGGGCGCGGGCCAGCCCCTTCATCACTGAGCGTGACATAGGCGCACGGCTTTTCACCGGCATAGGCATCGGGTTGGCCAACAGCGGCCGCCAGCGCGACGGCGGGGTGCGCCGACAGCGTGTCTTCGATGCCTTTAGGGTCGATGTTGTGACCGCCACGGATGATCAGGTCTTTTGAACGGCCGGTCATCCAGAAATAGCCGTCCGCATCCTCACGGGCGAGATCGCCACTGACCAGCCATTCCCCGTCGATGAAAGCGTCCTTGTTCTTCTCTTCCTGCTTGTAGCCGGCGAAGACATTGGGCCCTTTGAAGACGATCACGCCTGGCTCATCGATCTTACAATCACGTACATATTGACCGTCATCATCCATGATGACGCATTTCATTTGCTGGTAAGGCACCCGAATACCGATGGAGCCGACACGCTTTTCGCCGTCGCGGGGATTGCCTGCGCTGAACAGGCTGCCTTCGGTCATGCCGTAGGCTTCCAGCACTGTAATGCCGACCTGATCCTGGAATTTGCTGAAGACCTGTGGCGCGATTGGTGCTGCGCCGCAGATAATGAAATCCATCGCACTCAAATCAGCATCATCAATCGGCACGTCGAGCAATGAGGACACCACGGTCGGAACGGTTGCGAAATAGGTTGCCTTGTACTTCTCAAGCAGCTTCCAGAAATTCGCGATGACATTGCGATCGCGAAAGCCAGCCGACGTCAGGTAGACCGAATGTCCGCCGCACGCGAGTGGATTGAGCCCGGCATTGAAGAACGAATTGACGTGAAA
>JBCCAA010000118.1:0-4634 GCA_039815055.1 Pseudomonadota bacterium
CGCTGACCACATTCTACTCCATGCGCGAAGTGCCCGGCATGAAGAAAAAGCCGTCAACATCTGAGTTGCTCGATTGGCTGAAACTGCTGATGAATGAGGATGTCGATCTGGAAACCTTGCGCGAGCAAGATCCGGAGAAGTTGACCCCGCCTCTGCACGGCGCGCTGCTGAAGAACGAGCAGGACGTGGCCTTGTTTGAGCGCCTGGCTTTCCTCAATCGCCGTCAGTCCGGCCCAAGCCCGCGCGGGCCTGCTGGTTAAACCCGCACCGCGTAAATCAAGCGTTCCGAATTGCCATCCCCGCCTTTGATCGGGCTGTCGGCACGCCCTTTGGTGTGCCAGCCTTGCGCCGTTAGCCAGTCCACGAAGGCGTCTTCGGCGCGCGCGATCGCCGCCGCGTCCGTGACGATGCCGCCTTTGCCGACATGCGTGCGGCCAACTTCGAACTGTGGCTTGAACAACGTGATCAGCTGAGCGCGCTCTGCGGCTAGCGCGAGCGGTACGGCGAGAAGCTTGTGCAATGAAATGAAGCTCGCATCGCAGACCAAAAGCTGTGGCGAGCCTCCGATCATTTCGGCGGTTAAATCGCGCGCGTCTGTGGCTTCGAGCGACCGGATTTGCGCGTGTCCTTTTAAATTCATGTGCAGCTGCTCGCGCCCGACATCGACCGCAATCACAGAAGCGGCGCCGTGAGCCAGCAGGACATCGGTGAAGCCTCCTGTCGAGGCACCGATATCGAGACACGTCAGCCCGCGTGGATCTACACCAAATTCCTCTAAGGCGTGCGCGAGTTTTAATCCAGCGCGCGACACCCAAGGGTGCGCGCGCTCCGCGTCGATCTTCGCCGTGGAGGTAATTTTCTCGGAGGGTTTTGCGATGACCCGGCCCGCGACTTTGACCTTCCCTGCCGCAATCGCCGCCTGAGCAGCGGCGCGGCTGTCAAAATGGCCAAGGGCGACCAGGACCTTGTCAGCACGATCCGGTTTTTCAGACACTGCGCGTTACTCCGAAGCAAGCGGTTGGCTTCCCCTCGGCCTAATCGAGGGTTTTGGCAACACGAAACCCGATCCGCTCATCCCGGCGGCTGGCCGGCTCTGCCCCCCGCATCGCGGAACGCACATAGGATGGCACTTTGCTGTAATCGCCACCCCGCACAGGCCGCGAGCAACCATCACTGCCAGGCAGTGCGGCGCCGGTTTTCGGCAAGCCCGCATAAGAGTTGCGAAAACAATCAGCCGTCCATTCGGCAATGTTGCCGTGCACATCATGCAGGCCAAAAGCGTTGGCATCATACGATCCCACGGCGGTCGGCATACGCAAGTAGGGGCCGCCCGCGGGTTTGCGGTCATACGTGCGTTGTCCATTATAATTTGCCTGCGTGCTCGAGATGCCATCGCCGGTCGAGAACGGCGTCGTCGTTCCTGCCCGCGCCGCATACTCCCATTCCGCTTCAGACAGCAATCGATACGGCGTGCCGTCGACCTTGGTGTTCAACCAGGCAATGTAGGCTTCGGCGTCCGTCACATTCACGTTCATCACCGGCCGATCATCGAGCGACCATAATGCGTCCTTGCGGAGATCCGCGGCAGGGTCATACGTACAAGCGCCGTCACTCAGGCAGGCACGATACTCGCCAAACGTGACTTCAAACTTGCCCGCGGCAAAGCGGTCGATCGCGACCTCGCGCTGAGGGCCCTCATTGTCGAAGCGCCCCGCTTCGCTGTCTGGTGAGCCCATGGTGAAGGTGCCCTCTGGCAAAACCACCATTTCCGGGCAGGCCTCGCAATCCTTGAACGCACCGAAATCGACGAGCCCAGGTTCAACAATCGGTGCCTCAGTCGGTGTGTCGGTGCCGGACATGTCTCGCCCGGTCGCCGAACCCGACTCAATTCGCACCGCCGTGGACGCCGCAGGCGCGGGCTTTCCGCAATCACCGAAGCAGAAATCGTCCCCAATCAGACCCGAATTGTAGAACGGTGTCTGCGCCCCATTTGTGGCCCGGTTCACCTGATCTGCAACGCGCTTGAACACTTGTTCGGCGATCAACCCATCCTGACGGATGACCTGCGCGAGCGCCTGCGTGTATGGACTGTTCTGACCCGCCCCGTCCGTAGCGGTGAAGCCCGGCTCAGTTGAGTAGGACACCAGCAAACCGCGCGAACGTGCAACCGGCGCAAGGCCACCAGACCCCGCCGACCGGCTTGAGCTTGGCAAAGGATTGTTCCGGCAGGCATCCAGGATGACAAAGTTGACGCCATTTCCAGCCGCACGGACATGTTGCAAGGCTTGCCCGAGACGCGGAGCCTGGGCCCAGATATCCTGCTCCGTCCGGGCATTGGTATCGACCGGAATGAGATAATTGTAGCCCTCAGATTGCACGCCATGCCCAGCAAAATAGATCAGCCCAATGGCATCAGCACCGCCATTTCGAAGGCGCATGCCATGGCCGACAAACGCATCTTCCATCTCGTCTTCGGTGGCGTTCAGCAACAATGTGACCTGAAAGCCAACATCTTCAAGCGCCTCCTTCATCAGCCGCGCATCACGTTCTGGATTGAGCAGCGCCCAGCCCGTCGTTTCATACTTGCTGTTTCCAATCACCAGCGCGATCCGGGATTCGGCCGCGGTAACAATCGGGATGAAGATCGCGAAGATCACCAAACACAATGCACGCATCATCATTTCAGCGATCACTCCATAGTCTTAGGCATTGAAGGGAGGTCCCCACCTGAACGCATTCGCCCCCACGGCCCCGAATTGAGCATACTCAGCAGACCTGATCTAGAGATATTGTGGCAATCGTCAGACGGCCATCTCTGTCCCGGACCTTATAGATCAAAAAGGTGTCTGGTCTTCAGACGCGTCTGCATTGGTCGAAGGATCGGTCGTCTCGCCAAAATCCATACTGTCAAAAGGCGTCCCCAGCGAACGTGCAGATGGCGGCGCAGGGGATGAGTCTGGCTCGGTCATCACCGAGTTCAGATAATCGGCATCTTCTACGGACAGGCGTCCCTCTGCCACGCCGCGCATAATCTCTGTGCGGGCGCGCTGACGTTCCAGCTGGATCGCATTGGCGTTCTCAAGCCGCGTAATATACGTGTCCATGACCCGTCGGCAGCGCTCTGACAGAGCCGTCTCGCCCTCGGTTTCGATATAGCGCAAATGCTCGAAACACAGCTGCACCCCATAATCGCTTTGGACCAGAGACAGCGTAATATCGCGCACTGCCTCGGCGACCGCGATCGAGGGTGGGAAGGCCGGGCTGGCGGGCCACGACCCCGTCACACCGCCCGCGCTGGAGTCTCGCGCTGAGGGCGCGGTTTCAGCCAGGCGATTTGCGGTCTGCTCAGTGGCCGCCGCGGCGGCTTGTGAATTGGACAAAGCGCGACGCCGCGATCTCAGATCGGTAATTTCCTGACCGCGGCGCTCCACCGCTTCGCCGGAACATCCCGGCGCATCAGGACTGCCAAAGCACTGGTCATTGACGTTTTCCAGAACCGTGATTTCATCATCCACTGCGAGGATTTCATTCGACAGGCGCGCTTGCTCGGCCGACGCGATGGCCGACCGCTGCAAGTATTGCTCACGGAAATCCATGCCGCTGCCCGCCGAAGCGCTGACCACAGCATCCCCGCCTTTGACCGCACCCGTCAGCTGCTCGATCGCCAAGAGCGCAATCATATTCGTCTGGAACCGGCGCAGCATGATCGAATACTGCTCCTCCGACAAACCGTTCATGTAAGCTTCGCAGACCCTGTAAAAGCCGTCGCGCAGCGTTTGGATCGTCTGCGTGCGCAGGCCAATATTCGCGGCGGCTTCAGAAACACCACCTTCGGCAGCAACGGCGTTCGAAATGTCAGACACGCTGACCCCCGCCTGCGCTGCGATCGCAGAGAGTGCATCAGGTGCGGGCTCTGCGCAGACAACGCGGATATCCTTGTCTGATCTTTTGTTTGACAGCACCGCGCGTTGTTCGGCGTCAATGAAGACCCCAGCCGGTGCAAATCCCTTTCCATTCAGCCCAGACCCCAGCGTCTCTTTTTTGTTGACGGCGGTGAGATTACCCACCGAAGCGCACGCCGAAAGGCAGAGTGCGCCAAGCGCCAACATGCTGATACGAAACATAACGTCCTCCTAAGACTTGGGAGAGGACGCGAGATTTCAAAATTAGTCAAGCTGAACAATGCTTTGTAGGCGAGTCCTAACGCAGCGTATCAAACCACAGTTGAAGGGCCTTCGCCTCACGTAAGCGATGGGCACGCACCTGTTGGGCTTCTTCATCTTCACCCCATTGCTCGATCTGCCAGTCTTCGTCGACGCAGGAAGCCATCAGGGCCATTTCTGCTGGCAGCGCCGCGCGCTCGACCGCCAGAGCCAGAACCGCTGAGCCCAAAAGGCTGCAACCCCAGGTCAGCGCGGTCAGGCGAAAGTCATCGAGCTCCAAAGCATATGTACGCACAGCGTCCAAACTGGCTTCGGGTTGCGGGCTGGCGATCAATCCGATGACCGGAACCAAAACGACTCCGAGCTCTTTGCCTGCCCAATCCCGCCAGGGCTGCCAGGCCGCCTCCTGACGCGCACGAAGCTCGGTCGGCGATTCGGCAAGATAGCAGGTCACATCGGTGCCAGCATAGC
>JBCCAA010000122.1:0-4261 GCA_039815055.1 Pseudomonadota bacterium
GGCGCTTATGTCACCGCAGCGGTCTTTTTTGTCTGCTTGTTCGCAATCATCAAACTTGAAGAGCGCGAGTTAATCGCCCGCTTCGGAGACGCCTATCGGGACTACCAAACGCGGGTGCCCATGCTGATCCCGACCCCCAAGAATATCGGGCGTCTATTTGTCTGATTTCCAGTCCCCTCGCACCAAGATCACGCTGAACGTAAATGGCGCGCGACGTCTCGTGGAGGCTGACCCGACCGCACCATTGGTCGAAACCTTGCGTCAAGACTTGCGCTTGAAAGGCACCCATGTGGGCTGCCAGTCGGCGCGCTGTGGGGCGTGTCTTATTGAAGTCGATGGAGCTGCAACAAAAGCCTGCACTTTGCTAACCGGACAAGCCGAAGGGGCCGAAATCACCACCATTGAAGGGGTGGCGAAAAACGGCGCGCTCGACCCATTGCAAGAGACCTTTCGGCAATGCCATGCGCTGCAATGCGGCTACTGTACGCCCGGTATGGTGATGGCGGTGCGAGAACTTTTGCGCACCACGCCCGCGCCCAGCGATGCTGAAATCCGAACAGCGCTGAAAGGGAATCTCTGCCGCTGCACCGGATATCAGAACATCGTCAAAGCAGTGCGCATGGTCATTGGCGATGCAAGCGCCGGTCAGGCCGCCAGCCCGCCTGAAACCTCCGGCGTCGGCGCTGCGATCCCGCGTGTTGAGGATGAGCGCTTCCTCACCGGACGCGGGCAGTATTGCGCCGATATCGATCTGCCCGGCCAAGCCCATGCGGCCTTTGTCCGATCCGTGCTGCCACATGCCGAGATTGTCGAAATCGACACGCGACTAGCGGCACAAATTCCGGGGGTGATTGCCATCCTGACCGGCGCGGATGTCGCCAAGGACGAGATCGGCCTGTTGCGGTGCGGATGGACAGTTTACTCACATACGGGCGAGCCCATGCAAGGGGGGGACCGCCCGATCCTCGCCCATAAAAAAGTCCGCTTTGTCGGCGAAGCACTCGCTGTCGTGGTGGCCGAACGTCCTGAAATCGCCGACCGCGCCGCCCGCGCGGTACAAGCTCGCTTAACGCCGATCGCGCATAACACCATCCCGGTTGAGGCGCAGGCCTCCACGGAGCTGCATGAGAGCGCCCGCGACAATCTCTGTTTCGATTGGCATTTCGGCGATGCATTTGGGACTGAGCAGGCGCTGGCGTCCGCTGCGCATGTTACAAGGATTGACCTGACCAATAATCGGGTCATTCCAAACGCCCTGGAACCGCGCGGCGCGATTGCCGACTATCGCCGGGCAACCGGCACAGCAACGCTCTACACGACGAGCCAGAACCCGCACATGGCGCGCAAGACCATTGCCGAAACGATGGGCTTTATTGGCGAGCATGAACTGCATGTGATCTCTCCTGATCTGGGCGGCGGCTTTGGCTCAAAGATTTTTATCTATCCGGAAGAGTGTGTGTGCCTGTGGGCAAGCCGGCATCTCGACCGCCCAATCAAATGGATCGGCACACGGCGCGAGAGCTTTCTCAGCGATGCGCACGGCCGCGATCATGTTTCGAGCGCCGCGCTCGCCCTGGACGAGGATGGCCATTTCCTCGCGCTGGATGTGGACACAGTGGCCAATCTCGGTGCGTATCTGTCGAGTTTCGCCGCGTTCGTACCGACCTATCTTTATGGCACTATGCTGGCAGGCCCCTACAAGACCGGGTCGATTGCCTGCCGGGTGCGTGGCGTGTTCACCAATACCGCGCCGGTCGACGCTTATCGCGGGGCCGGGCGTCCAGAGGCGACTTACCTGATCGAGACCCTAATCGATGCTGCCGCAAAGGAATTGAACCTCGATCCGGTCGCACTGCGCCGACGCAATTTCATTCCGCCCGAGACATTCCCTTACCAGACGCCGGTGGCGCTTGAGTATGATGTTGGCGATTATGACGCGCATCTCACACGTGCCTTGGGAATGGCCGCTTATGATGGGTTCGAGGCGCGCAAAGCCGAAGCGGCAAACCGCGGGCGTCTGCGCGGCATTGGTGTGTCTTGTTATGTCGAGGCGTGCGGGATCGCGCCGTCAGCGGTTGCCGGGGCTTTGGGGGCGGATGTTGGCCTGTGGGAATCCGCCTTGCTGCGCTTCACACCATCGGGAGCCCTGCAAGTCTTCACCGGTGCGCATAGTCACGGGCAAGGTCACGAAACGACCTTTGCGCAATTGGTTTCAGAGCGCTTTTCGCTGCCGCTTGAGCGGATCACCGTGATCCATGGCGACACCGATAAAACCCCGGTTGGAATGGGAACCTATGGGTCGAGATCGCTCGCAGTTGGAGGCTCGGCGATCCTCAAAGCGGCTGATAAGATCATCGAGAAGGGCACGCGGATCGCAGCGCATCTGCTGGACACTGAACCCGGCGAAATCGCGTTTGAAGAGGGCTATTTCAAAACCACGTCTCGCAATGCCAGCCTGTCGCTCAGCGAGATTGTTCACGCCGCTTACGTCCCACATGACTATCCAGAAGACCTCGAACCCGGTTTCGAAGCCAGCGCGTTTTACGATCCGGTCAACTTCACCTACCCGTCCGGTACGCATATTTGTGAAATTGAAATTGACCCCTCAACCGGCGCGATCGACCTGATCGCGTTCACCACGGTGGATGATTTCGGACAGGTCATTAATCCGCTTGTCGTAGACGGTCAGGTTCATGGCGGTGTCGCCCAAGGGCTCGGTCAGGCGATGATGGAAGAGGCCCGATACGATCCACAAACCGGGCAGTTGATGAGCCAGTCCTACGAGACCTATGCACTGCCCCGCGCACCTGACTTGCTCAACATCCAAACCGATACCACCATAACCAAATGCGCATCGAATCCGGTGGGTGCGAAAGGCTGCGGCGAATCCGGAACGATTGGCGCTTCACCGGCCTTCATGAATGCGGTTAGCCATGCGCTTGGGATGCGGCTGGAAATGCCCGCCACGCCGCAAACTGTCTGGCAGGCCTGCCAAGCCTTGCGAGGTGGAGATGACTAAGCCGCGCTTCTCCGTCCCCGAGACCCTCGCCGAAGCGCAGGCCTTGCTGGCGGGATCCGGCGCTGCAGCCCTGGTGGCGGGGGGGCAATGGATCGTGCCACGCCTTCGCCGCGGTGCAGATCCGGCCGAGCATTTGATTTCCACGCATCGCTTGAACGAACTGCGCGGAATCAATTGTTCGGACGGCCGATTGACCATCGGCGCCGCCGAGACGCATGCCGCGATCGCAACCGCCGACATCGTCCAGAACCAGTGTCCGGTGATCGCCCAGATCGCAGGCCAGATCGGTGACCCGGCAACCCGTAATCGGGGTACGTTCGGCGGCGGTTTGTGCGCCGACGCCGCACGCAGCGATTACAGCCTTGCCCTCCTCGGACTGGACGCAGTGCTGACCACGTCCCGCAGACAAATCTCAGCTGCGGCGTTGTTCGCCGCATCAGACACACCCGCGTTCGAACGTGATGAAATCCTGGTCTCTGTCAGCTTTCAACCCTCGACCCAAGCCAGCTTTCGCAAACGCGCCAATCGCGCCAGCAATACCGCAGATGCCGCCATTTTCGTGTCCAGACAGCCGGATCGATCCCACCGCGTCGCAGTGATGGGCGCGCATTTTCCTCCAGCGCGTCTGATCGATATCGAGACCAAACTCGATCAGGGCGCGGACGTGGAAGCACTGCAGCCCTTCCCGTCTGAGACGGCAAAGAGTGATTATTATACAAGCCAAATCAACACCTTATGGTTTAACTTGGTCGCTGAGCACCCGATCTAGATCGGACACTTCGCATCCGAACGTTCCGTCAATCCCATGAAAAAACGCCGGCAAGTTAGACTTGCCGACGTCTTAGTTACTGATCGGGGCGTTTAGGCGAAGTCCCAATCAGATGGGTTGATGATGGTGTCTTCGGACGTCGTGACGTCGCTGAAGTCCACGCTCGTGGTCGCCGGCATGATATCCGCGCTACCGCCGGTCGTGGTCTGGCTGAACGTGCCAGAGAACCAGTCATCGAGGCCAATTGGCTGCGTCGCCGCCGCTGGTTCGAACAGGGTCTCGACCAGGGAGGTGACGGAGCCTGTGCCCACATCATACTCCTTGACCGGTGTCATCACGACGCCCCCGTCTTTGCCGCCATCCCCATACGCATCATACTCTTTGAGCGGTTCGTAAGGTTCGAACAGGGTCTTGGACGAGGCGCCGGCCTCAATCGGTCCGGAGCTCGCCATGGCCGACAGGGCCAGCGACGA
>JBCCAA010000021.1:0-43656 GCA_039815055.1 Pseudomonadota bacterium
ATCGGCAACCACATTGTCGGTGCGCAGCAGGTCGACCTGTCCACCGGTGATCGGTGGGTCGCCGAACAGGCCCCATGAGAGCGGCGGCACCCAGCGGAACAGGGCGCCGCTGAGCATGCCCATGGGCTTGGCCACAAAAAAGGGCAGCGGCACTTTCAGGCGCGGGCGCTGGATCGTCTCGAAGATGAAATCGTACAGCTCATTAAAGCTGTAGGTGCGTGGCCCGCCGAGCTCAAAGGTCTGGCCGAGGGCATCTTCACGCTCCACCGCTGCAGCAATCGCATCGGCGACATCGCCGGCATAGACAGGCTGGAACCGGGTCTTGCCGAAGCCGATGGACGGCAGGGCCGGGGACATTTTGGCAAGCTGGGCGAACCGGTTGAAGAACTGGTCTTCCGGCCCGAACACGATCGACGGCCGCAGGATAACAGCGCCGGGCAGATGCTCGCGCACGGCGGCTTCGCCCTTGGCCTTGGTGCGGGCATATTCGGCCTTGCCGGTCTCATTGGCGCCAATGGCCGAGATCTGCACGAAGCGGGTGATGCCGGCTTCGGCGGCAACTTCGGCGACAAGGCCTGCGCCGTGATACTGGGCATCCTGGAAGTTCTGCTTGCCGCGCTCAAACAGGATCCCGACGAGGTTCACCACCGCGTCGGCGCCATCCACAGCGCGGGCAATGGACTCCCGGTTGCGTATGTTGGCCTGGACAAGGTCGACCCATCCGGGCGGGCCGGCGACTTTTACGTCCTGGGCGGCAAAGGGGCGGCGGCAGGCGACGCGTACGCGCCATCCGGCTTCCACAAGGGCGCGGGCGGCATATCGCCCGACAAAGCCCGATCCTCCAATGAGTGTGACGAGACCCCTGGCCATGGAAACCGCCTTTTATGTTGCCCGGAAATTGAATTGGCGCCTTTGACCATGGTGCGCGCGCAGTGTCCATGGGGCGCAGAGTCGCCAATCACGATTGGCTATGATTAGGTGAAGGTCTAGCGACTTGGGAGGGGAGATGTCCCAGACAGCGTTCGACCGCGCCGTGGAACATGTGTTCAAGGTGGAAGGCGGATTTGACCACGCTGCCGATGACGGCGCCGGGGGAAAGTACGGCATTGCCCAAAGCGAGTTTGATGCCTGGAGGGCCTCCTCGGGTCGCGCTCAGGCCAATGTTGCCGATCTCACCATCGATGAAGCCCGAGAGATCTACAAAGAAACCTATTGGGACAAATTGCGCGGCGGCGACATGCCCGAAGCTGTCTCCCTTATTGTGATGGATGCGGCGGCAGAACATGGCAACAACCGCGCCATCAAGCTGTTGCAGAAGTCTCTCAATGCCCTTGGAGCAAACCCGAAGCTGCGTGTGGATGGGCTGATCGGCCCGCGCACACTTGGCGCCCTGGAGGGCTTCAGCGTTGGGCGCGTGCTGGATGAATTTGTCGTCAAGCGCGGTCTTCACTATGTGCGACGCCCGAGTTTCGACTTGTTCGGGCTCGACTGGGCGCGCCGGCTTGTCTCTTCGGCCCGTGCGGCTTACGGACTGTTTGATCGCCAGTCCATTGCATCCCCGACGTCGATGGCAGCCGTCGCGCCGCCTGCGGAGGTGAAGCGTTATTTCTATGAGAGCACCCAGGGGCAAACCTATGGAACGTTCTTTCGCCTTTGGGGCGGTTGGGCGACGGCAGCCCATGTGATCGAAGAAATGGATGATCTGGTTCCGCCGTTCGCCAATGGAAGCCTGCAGATCCGACCCGCTCAATACGACGCCGCCTTCATGGGGGTACAGGTGCCACCGGCGCCGCCGCCCGAGCCCGCACGAGGGATGGCTGTAACCGCCGTCGGGTTTCCGGCCGGCGCGTTGACCTCTTCTCACCGCCAGTCGCGGGTTTACCTCAAACGCCCCGGCAACGGCCCGCAAGTCTGGATCGCCGAGGTTTTAAGCCCTGAAGAGCCCGTCGTCGTTGGCATGTCCGGTGGCATGGTTTTCGAGACGGCAACCGGGCGCATCATCGGCATTATTGTTCACCGCAATTCTCCGGCTGATCTCGACCGGGATGGTGATCTCGACCAGACCTTTGATTTTGTAGCCTTGTCAGATGTTTACCGCGAACTCGCCAATCCTGGCGGCGGCGCGATGGTTTAGGAGACCGCCACATGGCCCGCACATTTGATGTTCACATGGATCCGGTCCGAGGGCCCAAACGGATCTTGTCCCTTGCTGGTGGTGGGGTGCGCGGACTTTTGACGCTCGGCATTCTCGCGCGTCTGGAAGAGATCTACCAACAGCGCAGCGGCAACCCTGATGGCCGGCTCAGCGACTATTATGATCTCGTGGCAGGCACATCGACTGGGTCGATTATCGCAACTGGTTTGGCGCTAGGCTGGAAAGTGTCTGACATCAAAGGGCTCTATGATGAGCTGTGCCCGATCCTGTTCAAACCAAACCGGCGGCTCGGTGTGTTCAAGCCCCGTTTCGAAGCAGAGCCCCTGATAGAAAAGTTACAACAGCACCTTGGCGACCAGACTCTCGGTTCGCCTGAGCTGCGCACGGGGCTTCTGGTCTGCGCAAAGCGGATAGATACTGACAGCGCCTGGCTGTTGAATAACCACCCTGGCGGAAAGTATTATGATGTGGTGGAGGCGAATCAGACCTGGCACCCCAACAAGGATTTCCGCCTGCGTGACATTGTTCGCGCCAGCGCGGCGGCGCCGAGCTTTCTGGAACCTGTAGAAATCGAAGTTGCGCCGAAAACAGAGGTCTATGACGCCGAAGTCGGTGTGTTCGTTGATGGTGCTATCAGTGGCCACAACTGCCCGGCCTTTGCAGCCCTGCAGATCGCCACGCTGAAACCCTACGGCTTCAACTGGAATACCGGCGAAAACAATCTGTCGGTTCTTTCCCTGGGCACCGGGCAATACCGGGAGAAGCATACGCGGTCGGAATTCCTGGACAAGAACACGGTGGGCCAGGCGATCAGCGCCCTCAAGGGCATGATCAATGAAAGTCAGCGCAACACCATCCTCACCATGCAGGCTTTGTCCGAGAGCCCAAAGGCCTGGTACCTCAACAGTGAAATCGGCGGGTTGGAGGGCGTAACCCTGTCTGACGCGCCAATGTTCAAATTCCGTCACATCGATGTTGAGATAGAGCGCAGCGATGAGATGCGTGATCGCCTTCGGGTAGGCGATCTGTCTGGCAAGAAGATGGACAAGATCATCGACGGCATGCGTGACATGGCCAATGGCCGGAAAAAGAACCTCGATTTCTGCTACCGACTGGGCGTTTCGGTCGGCAATGAATTGGGGGAGGCAGACTTCTTCTTCGATACAGCCACGCCGCCTGCGCCTGCCGCGGAGCCTGTTCCCGAGGCACCGACCGCCTAATTCTTGCGGAGTTTCACACGCAGGCGATCGATGGGTACAGCCTCGCCCGCTTCGCCCACGAAAGCGACCCTTGCCGCGCCTTTGGTGGAGCTGTCAGTGAAGCTGATGGGCGCAGGCTCGCCGCTTGACAGCCACGTGTCGCCCCATTGGGTCAGAGCGATGAGGGCCGGTAGGAGGTCAGAGCCTTTTTCGGTCAGCACATATTCGTTTCGCGACCGCCGCCCGGCTTCCTGATAGGGCTTTTTCGCAATGAGGCCGGCGTCTGACAACGCCTTGAGCCGCCCTGAAAGAACCGTGCGTGGACAGCCCAACTCATCCTGGAAATCATCAAACCGGCGAACGCCGTACATCGCAGACCTGAGAATAAGAAGGCTCCACCGATCGCCAATAAGATCAATGGTTCGGGTCAGCCGACACTCGCTCGGCGGGACCGGTGATTTCGATGTGCGGGGCGGTATCAGGGCCATGGCGAGTGACTTGGATGGGTTTGCGAGGCGAATCCAGACCTTTCGCGTGTTGATTACAGAATCCTGGCCACTCGTATTTCTTGTGCTATCAAGACAATAAGCTCGCAAAAGGGGTGCTGTAATGTCGTCTTCTCATGGTGCGAACCGGCTAAACAATTACGCCACCATCGTAGCGGTCGTGCTCTCCACAGTGGCAATTGCCGTCTCTTTGCTCGAAGTGGCTGCGATGCGAGATCATCAGAAAGCATCAGTCTGGCCATATCTCAGCGTGCAGCAATCCTATTTTCAGAGCCGCTTCAGTCTGACCATAGAGAACAAAGGCGTTGGCCCCGCAAAGCTTGAGTCTATCGACTGGCGGATTGATGGCGAACCGATCACCGATCTCGACCAGCTTATCCTGGATACGGTGGGGGAGGATTTGGCATTTTCCTACGACACCTATCGGACGTCTGATCCAGCGAATGATGTCCTTGCGTCAGGCGAAGAAGTCACGATCTTTTCCGTACCGATCCGCGATGACACGATGGCCTTCCTGAGGGGCGTGAATAACAGGATCACCCTGAATGCGTGCTACTGCTCGATCTATGACGAATGCTGGAGCGTTGCGTTGAGTGAGGGCGGCGCCGAAGACGTGGAGCGCTGTACTTAACCACGACACCCCAAAGTCGCATTGCGCCGCTTCGCACCGCGGGCTAAGCCTCCGCCAACTTTCCAAGTACCGCTGATGGAGACCCCCAATGGCCCGCAAGAAAATCGCCCTTATCGGATCCGGCATGATCGGTGGCACACTCGCCCACGTGGCGGCTCGCGAAGAGTTGGGAGATGTCATCCTATTCGACATCGCTGAAGGTTTGCCCCAGGGCAAGGCGCTGGACATTGCTGAGTCCACACCGGTCTACAAGAGCTCCGTCGGCCTGAAGGGCGCCAATGACTACGCCGACATCGCTGGCGCAGATGTCTGCATCGTGACCGCCGGCGTGCCGCGCAAGCCGGGAATGAGCCGCGACGACCTTCTGGGCATCAACCTCAAGGTCATGAAAGCGGTTGGCGAAGGCATCAAAACCAACGCACCAGACGCGCTTGTGATCTGCATAACAAACCCGCTGGACGCGATGGTTTGGGCGCTACAGAAATTCTCCGGCCTGCCGACCAACAAGGTCATCGGCATGGCAGGCGTGCTGGATTCCAGCCGTTTTGCCTATTTTCTGAGTGAAAAGACCGGCATTTCTGTCGCTGACATCCAGTCCTGGACCCTTGGCGGACATGGCGACACGATGGTGCCAATGGTGCGTCACTCAACCGTGGGCGGCCTGCCCTTGCCGCAGCTGGTGGCGCAAGGGTTCATGACCCAGGATGAGCTGGACGCCATCGTTGACCGGACCCGTAAAGGCGGCGGCGAAATCGTTGGCCTGCTCAAGACCGGCTCGGCCTATTATGCCCCGGCAGAAAGCGCGATCACAATGGCAAAGGCCTATCTGAAAGATCAAAAGCGGGTGCTGCCCGCCGCTGCGTATTGCCAGGGCGAGTACGGCCTCAATGGCATCTATGTCGGCGTGCCGACCCTTATTGGCGCGGGCGGCGCCGAACGCATCCTTGAGTTCGATTTCGACGACTCCGAACGCGCCATGTTCGCCAATTCCGTCAATGCCGTGAACGGCCTGCTTGAAGCATGCAGGGGCATCGACTCCAGCCTCGCATAAAAGCTGAGACCGAAATTCATCACACCCGCGTGAGTCCTGCGTGACAGGGTTTGCGCGAGACCAGCCTTGGGTTAGCCCGACGGTAGACCTGAACAACCTGCCCGGAGCCTGAAGCCCATGTTGAAATCCACACTCGCTGCAATTGCCTTGTCCATTGGACTATCCGGCATGGCCGCCGCTGAGACAGACGCGACTGCGGCTGTCATTGGTCCTGTTGTCGGCGAGGCGGCGCCGTCGCTGGCTGGCACAGTTGAAGTCACGCCCAGCGACGCAGTGGTGCCAGCAGACGCTCTAGGCACGGTTCTGGTCTTTGTGCGCTCGGCCGACTGGTGCCCGTTCTGCAAGACCCAGCTCGAAGATCTGAAGACGGCAGCCGCGCCGCTGGAGGCGGAAGGCTGGGCGCTGCAGGCGCTCTCCTATGACAGCCCCGACCTGCTGGAAGCCTTCGCCGCAGACAAAGAGTTGAACTACGTCCTTCTATCAGACGAAGATTCCTCTGAGATTGACGCGTTTGCACTGCGCAACATGGATGTGCTGGCTGGGTCCCGTTTTGACGGTATTCCCCACCCCGCGATCGTGTTCATCGCAGGTGACGGAACGGTTTCAGCGGTGCTTCGCGAGGAAGGTTACCGCGATCGTCCACCGGTTGATCTGATCCTGGAAACCGTCTCGCTGCTCAACGCAGCCGACGCGTCCTAATCCACGATCGGTGAGATGCGGACCCAACCTTCCGCACTGTAGGCTCGGAAAGTATCGGGGCCGGTCCGCATAAGGCGAACGTCAATCTTCCCGGTCTCATCAAGTAGGAAGACTTGCCCCAGCCTGTCATCGTAGCGCCAGCGGGCTGGCGACCCATCGCTGAACGGACATATGCCGGTCAGGACTAACTGTCCGCTGCCCGCGCTGTTCACCCCGCCCAACATCATGCGGCAATCAAGCGCAACCTCGCCTAAACGCATTTGCCAGGCGCCGACCAGGTCTGACGGCACCAATGCCGGCCACCCGTCGCCGGTTGTTCCAGGAACGGGGCGATTTACCGGGCCGCCGGGGCGAACCATGCCGTCAGACAGGGCTCCAATACCATCGGGCGCGCGTTCTTCCATAGTCGCAGTGCGCTCATCTTCCGGTGTTTCAATCATGTTGTCGGTCCCTTCGCCCGTTGCAGGCGGTGCTTGTACGGCCGGGGATTCACACGCGCTGATAAGCAGGATGATCGGCAGGCTGATGACCGTAGCGATAGATCGGGAGATGGCAGGACCCCTTGGTATTGCTTGGAATGTAAATGCCATGTCAGCGAGGTTTGCGCAAAAAATATTCGTAATTGATCAGTGTACGGGGGCCACAGTCGCCGAAAAAATTAATGGTTAAGGGTTTTCAAGCCAACGGTCCAAAGGCTAGCTTCGTTTTAGGGCAATATGCCTTTGGACGAGGGGAAGTACAAAATGAGTAAACAGTTTTCGGGCCGCTTAATGGCCGGGTTTTCGGCCGTGGCTATGGCCTCGGCTCTGGCGCCGGTCGCCGACGCACTGGTCGTGCGCGATGATGTCACTGTCGAAGGATCGGAAGAGGCTGCGGACAACCCGGCCTATGACGGTGTTGTTCAGATTTACATGTTCCAGAACAATGGTGCTGTCACGTTCAACTGCACAGGTTCGCTTATCAACCACCGGACGGTGATTTCCGCTGCCCACTGTTTCAACGATCTGCCCGGCGCCGCTTACGGTACGGACCGCGCCGGTGGCGACTGGACACCCATCATTGCCTATGGGCCAGACACGTTTGATGCGCTGTTTGGCTGGCTGGGCGCCTCCGGCGACCCGCTTGATGAATTTGTCATCGATGACCGCAACGGACTGACCTTTGCCACCAGCGTCTTCCTGCACCCCGACGGTGACACCGCCGTTGGCGGACTTGATTTCCCCGGCGCAGATGTCGCGCTCCTGGCGCTTCAGGACCCGCTCGATCAGCTTCCGACCTATTCAATGCTGTTCAGCCCAGTGGAAGTCGGCGAGCATGTTGTCCAGGTCGCTTATGGTAGCCATGGCATCGGCTCAACAGGTGATGTTGGTCTCGATGGCAAACGGCAAGTGGGTGAAAACCTGCTCGGTTTGATCGGCTCGCAGAACGACTTCCTGCGCGGTGCGTTCCGGTCTCCCACTGCCGGATTTATTCCAGGCGCAGACGCCGATCAGGTGATGTATCACTTCGATATGGACCGTCCTGATCGTGATGTGGCCGAATGTGAGCGCACGTCCTTCTTCTTCGGCAATGGGACGGACCTGATTTGTAATCCGGGTCCATTCAGCCCGGCGATTACAGCCGACGGAACGTCGGCAACCTCCGTCAACGACTCCATCGACTGGTTCCCGGATGCGAACAATCCCGATGCGCTGCCCAATGAAGCAGCAACGGCGGGCGGCGACTCCGGATCGGCCATCTTCTTTGATGAGCTTGGAAACGATGAGCTTGTTATCGGCGGCGTGCTGTCGGGCGGTTGGAACTTCGTGTCACCAAACGGCGGTTATGGCGACATTTCCTATTACCAGCCTCTGTTCCTGTTCCACGAATTTATCGCGCAGCAGAACCCTTACAAATACGTCGAAGGCGCCGCCGGTGACGGCCTTTGGAGCGATGCAAGCCGTTGGACGCAAACACTCGACCCCGCCTACCTGATTTTCGACGGCGAAGGTAATCTGATCAACGCCCTTCCGGACGGCCCTGAACCCGGTGTTACGGGCGGACAGGAGTTCCGCGATGGTGTCGTCTTCGATATCAACATCACAGACCCTGAAATTGACCCTGCTGCTCAAGTCGCAACTTCAGCCGGCGGCAGCGGTGGTATTGAGGATACGTCGGCCATTGCGACCGACACCGTCGCCCTGCTCGATGATCGCGGGTCAGTCACGACCCTGGCGGACACAGATTTCGAAACCTCGACCGTCAGCAATGTTGTCATCGACCCAGCGACCGGGTTCGGAAAGCCGGTCGACACGCGCGACTATCGTCTGATTGGTACACGTGAGCCAGGCGAAACACCTGAGCTGGACACCACGTGTTGCGGAGACGTGGCGCCGCCGAGTGCGGCTGCGGGACCGGGCTCAACCGGCTTTGTTCCAAACAATGATGACGGTATTGGATTTGCGGCATCGGCCCAGTACTTCGACGTGACTTTGTCAAACGCTGGCACGACCACCGTCGATATGGACGTTGTGATCGACAAGCTGACGCTGGACAATATCGGCGCCAATCTGGTCATCGGTTCTGACTGGGTATTTGAATCCATCATCGACACCCAGATTGCCATGGGTGTCCTTGATGTGCAGGGCGAGTTCATATCCCGTGATATTCTGAATGGCGGATTGATCACGTCCACAAATGGCCTTGGTATCATTGAGACCGACACTCTGTTCAATGTCGGCATGCTTAGCGCTGGTCTTCCCACGGACGAACAGTTCGGACTGGTGATTGATGGTGATCTGGTCCTGACGTCAGCCAGCACCCTTCTTTATGAGGGCACATCTCTGGCTGTGAGTGGGGGCACGTCACTTGGTGGACAGGTGGCGTTCAATGCGCCCGGCCTGACGTTTGGCACCACCGGCACGCTGATCTATTCGGCTGGCGAAGTTGTTGGCGAATTTGCGGGCGACGTCCAAGGCGTCCGGACCGTTGTGTTCTCCCAGTCTCCGGACACGGTGACGACGCCCGAAGGATCGTTGGCTGTCACGGCGGTGAACTTCGAGATTTCGGCTCAGACCTTCTCCAGCTTCCTGACGCCCGGCGCCATGACTGGTAATGGCGCTGCCATGGTGGGCCTGCTTGACGGAGAGCGAGGAAACTACGACTCCCTGAGCAACCTCTATGACAGCCTCGACTTCCTGAGCGCCGACGATGCCGCAGTGGCAATCGGCGGTCTGGTTCCAGATACGGCCTTCTCCTCGCCTCAACTGGCTCAGCTTGGGGCCTCCAGCCTGCCAACCCACCTCGATCGTCGCTTCGGCGCAATCCGCGCGGGCGGTGGTGGTGGCACTACGGTCAACAACATGGCCAGCAGCTTCCAGGTTGCCGCCCTGGATGACCGCTCCATCTTCGGCTTGCTTGATCAGGCCGGTGATGCTGGCGGATCAGCGGCGACCGATAGCGGTATCAACCCTATCAGTGGCGACGGAAAAACCGGAGCGTTCATCGAAGTGAGCCACTCAACGGGTGACGCAGATGCCGGAATCGACGGCGCCGACGGTGACATCGACACGACCTCGATGACCATTGGTATCGACCGCGAATTCACTCCGGGACTGACAGTGGGTGTGTATGGCCACCTCACACAGGGCAGTGCCGACGTGACGACGGGACTTGGGTCTTCCGACTCTGAATCACTTGGGGTCGGTGCCTATGCAGCCGCTGAGGTCGCGGGCCTTAATCTGGCGGGCTATGCTGGCGTCAGCCAGCGTGATTTTGAAACGGCTCGCACGGTTGGGTTTGATCTCATTCTCGGGGGCGGTGATGCCGATGAAGTTGCGCTGGGGGCTTCGGTTTCCAAGCCGATGTTGCTGGGTGATGCGGCACGTCCGGTGATGTTCATTCCTGAAGCTCGCGTCGATTACACCGACATCTCGGTGGATGGCTATACCGAGATTGGATCACAGTCCGCTCTGACGATCGGAGACCGGGACATATCTTCGATCCTTGTCAAAGTCGGAGCCGATGCGCACTTCTATGACCTGAATGAAGGCGGATGGCTGGGCTTCAAACCGAGCCTGGGTGCACGGATCGTCTATGATCTCGACGGTGAGCGTGACACGGTGGCAGCAAGCTTTGCCTCGGCGCCGACGACTGAAGTCATTCTGGCAGGCGCAAAGCGTGACAAGGAATGGGCTGAAGTTCGCGGTGCATTGAACTTTGCATCAGCCGATACCGATGTCGCAGCGGCCCTGTTCGCCGAAGGCACGATCGGCCGTGACGATCTGAGCTATGTGACCGTTGGCGTGAACGTCAAAGCCAAGTTCTAGGCTTCAAGTTCAGAAATAATCTGGAGCTCGCCGGCGAAAACCGGCGAGCTTTTTCTTTGCGCTTCAAGCCACGAGAAAAGGCATAGAAAATACCAATACCCAGGCCAGATTTATTTGTTTGGACCTATGGGCATGGCCTTGATACGTCCTAACTCACATAACATGAGAGTCACACTCACCCACGGAGAGAATAATGGACGGAATGGACAGCCCGAATGCCGGCAAATGCCCGGTGATGCATGGTGGCAATACCACTACTTCAAAGAACTCAGTCACGGGCTGGTGGCCTGACGCCCTCAAAGTCGACATCCTCCATCAGAATGGTGCGCGGACAAATCCGATGGACACGGATTTCGACTATCGCGAGGCGGTGAAAACCCTCGACGTCGAAGCGCTGAAAAAAGACCTGATCGCCTTGATGACCGACAGCCAGCCCTGGTGGCCGGCAGATTGGGGTCATTATGGCGGCTTCATGATCCGCATGGCGTGGCACGCTGCGGGTTCCTATCGCCTGAGCGATGGCCGTGGTGGAGGAAGCACGGGCAGCCAGCGTTTCGCACCACTTAATTCTTGGCCAGACAACACCAGCCTCGACAAGGCACGCCGCCTGTTGTGGCCGATCAAGAAGAAATACGGCAATGCGCTTTCCTGGGCTGATCTGATGCTGTTTGCTGGCAACATGGCCTATGAATCCATGGGCTTTAAGACTTTTGGCTTCGGCTTTGGCCGTGAAGACACCTGGGCACCACAAACGGACGTCTATTGGGGCGCCGAAACCGAGTGGCTCGCGCCAAGTGAAAATCGCTATTCCGATCTCGACGACACCTCCACTCTGGAACAGCCACTCGCTGCGGTACACATGGGCCTCATCTATGTGAATCCGGAAGGCGTGAACGGCAATCCAAACCCGGCGCGCACCGCCATGCATGTGCGGGAAACTTTCGCCCGCATGGCCATGAATGACGAAGAAACCGCGGCGCTGACCTGCGGTGGCCACACCGTCGGCAAGGCCCATGGCAATGGCGATGCAAACCTGCTTGGACCAGATCCAGAAGGCGCATCGATACATGAGCAGGGCTTTGGTTGGTCCAATCCAAGCTCAAACGGCACAGCGGCCAGCGCCATTACCTCCGGTATCGAAGGCGCCTGGACCACCAATCCTACCGTGTTCGACATGGGATACTTCAAACTGCTGTTCGGCTATGAGTGGGAGCTGACCAAGTCTCCCGCCGGCGCCAACCAGTGGGCCCCGATTGGTATCAAGGAAGAAGACATGCCGGTTGATGCCTCCGATGGTGTCACCCGCCGCATGCCTATGATGACCGATGCTGATATGGCGATGAAAGTCGACCCAAGCTATCGCGCCGTGTGCGAAAAATTCATGGCCGATGAGGCCTACTTCCGCGACACGTTTGCCCGCGCCTGGTTCAAGTTGACCCACCGCGACATGGGCCCGAAAGTGAACTACATCGGCCCGGAAGTTCCGGCAGAAGAGTTGATCTGGCAAGATCCCGTTCCAGCCGGCAACACCGCCTTCGATGCTGGTGCAGTCAAAGCCAAGATCGCGGCCAGTGGACTTTCCACAGCCGATCTGGTGGTCGTAGCGTGGGACAGTGCCCGCACGTTCCGCGGTTCAGACAAGCGCGGCGGTGCAAATGGTGCCCGCATTCGCTTGGCCCCACAGAAAGACTGGGCAGGCAATGAGCCGGCCCGCCTTGCGAAGACCCTGGGCGTTCTGGAGCCGATCGCAGCTGAAACCGGCGCCTCAATCGCCGATGTCATCGTTCTGGCTGGCAGCGTCGGCATCGAGCAAGCTGCCAAAGCTGCGGGTGTCGATGTGGAGGTGCCATTCGCCCCGGGCCGTGGTGACTCCTCGGACGCGCAGACCGAAGTGGACTCGTTTGCTCCGTTGGAGCCGTTTGCAGACGGCTTCCGGAACTGGCGCAAGGAGGACTATCAAGTCAGCGCAGAAGAAATGCTCCTTGACCGCGCACAACTGCTCGGTCTGACGGCCCAGGAAATGACGGTTCTACTGGGCGGTCTGCGGGTCATCGGTGCGAACCATGGCGACAGTGCACACGGTGTGTTCACCAATCGCAAAGGTGCGCTGACGAACGACTTCTTCCTCAACCTCACTGACATGGCCTATAGCTGGCACCCGACAGCGGACGGCATGTACGAGATCCGCGACCGTGCAACGGATGCGGTGAAGTGGACGGCCACAGGCGCGGACCTCGTCTTCGGATCAAACTCGATCCTGCGGGCCTATGCAGAAGTCTATGCCCAGGACGACAATTCCGGAAAGTTCGTGGCAGATTTTGTTGCGGCATGGACCAAGGTCATGAACGCTGATCGGTTCGATCTGCGGGCCTAGTCCGCGGAACATGTTCCGACTAAACCCGTTAAAGGCGCCCTCTTTCTTGGGGGCGCCCTTTTTGTATCTACTCGAGGTGTTGGCGGGCCTAGTGCCGGAAGTGGCGCATGCCGGTAAACACCATTGCCAGCCCGGCGTCATCGGCGGCGGCGATAACATCCTCATCGCGAATGGAACCGCCCGGCTGGATAACTGCGGTCGCGCCCGCCGATGCGGCCTGCAACAGACCGTCCGGGAACGGGAAGAACGCGTCCGATGCGGCCACGCAGCCCTTTGTGCGCGGCTCGGTCCATCCGGCGGATTCGGCAGCATCTTCGGCCTTGCGCGCGGCGATGCGTGCGGAGTCGATACGGCTCATCTGGCCGGCGCCAATGCCGGCGGTCGCGCCATCCTTGGCATAAACAATCGTGTTGGATTTCACGTGTTTGGCGACGCGCCAGGCAAAGAGCAAATCATCCAGTTCAGCCTCTGTCGGCGCCTTCCGGGTGACCACCTTAAGGTCTTCGCGGCCAATCCGGCCGCTGTCGCGTGATTGTACCAACAGACCTCCGGCAACTGTTTTCACCAGCGTGCCGGGCGATGCGGGGTTCGGCAGACCTTCGGTCAGTAGGAGGCGCAAGTTCTTTTTCTTCGAGAACACGTCCAGTGCCGCTTCATCGGCACCGGGCGCGATGACGACTTCGGTGAACACTTTGGTGATCGCCTCAGCTATCGACCCGTTCAACGCGCCATTGAGCGCAACAATACCGCCAAAGGCCGATGTGGGGTCACACGAAAGCGCTTCGTGATAGGCCGAGAGCAAGTCTTCGCCCGTCGCAACCCCGCACGGATTGGCATGTTTGATGATCGCAACCGCCGGTCGATCTGCACCGAGTTCCCCGATCAGTTCATAGGCGGCGTCGGTGTCGTTGATATTGTTGTACGACAGCGCCTTGCCCTGAACCTGCCGCGCCGTCGCGACGCCAGGCCGGGTCTCGCCGGTTGTATAAAAGGCTGCCGACTGGTGGGGGTTTTCACCATAGCGAAGCGCTTCTTCCAGCTTGCCTCCAAAGCCACGCCAATGAGGCGCGTCTCCTCCGAGCTGGTCGGCATACCAGCCGCTAATGGCCGCATCATACGCTGCTGTCCGTGCATAGGTTTTCGCCGCGAGCCGTTTTTTTGTGGCGAGGCTTAGGCCGCCATCCGCCGCAAGCTCGTCCAGGGCGGCATCGAGATCCTTGCCATCAGTGCACACGCCGACATGGGCATAGTTCTTGGCTGCTGCCCGCAACATGGCTGGACCGCCTATATCGATGTTTTCAATGGCGGTGTGGAAATCGGCGCCGCCGGCGACCGTCTCTTCGAACGGGTAGAGGTTGATATAGACGAGATCGATCGGCTTGATTCCATGGGCATCGGCCGCGGCCTGATGGTCGCCATTGTCACGAAGATACAGCAATCCGCCATGCACCGCCGGATGGAGCGTTTTCACGCGGCCATCCATCATTTCGGGAAAGCCGGTCAGTTCGGAAACGTCTCGAACATGCAGTCCCGCCTCAGCAAGTGCTTTCGCCGTTCCACCGGTCGAGACTAGCTCAACGCCAAGTTCAGCCAATCGCCGCGCGCGGTCTACAAGGCCAGATTTGTCGGAAACGGAAATAAGGGCGCGGCGCACGGGGCTGAGCGCTTCGGTCATGGCGGGCACCTGTCAGAAAAGTATCAAAAAGGAACTCCGCGCTAGAACCGTCTGCGCGGTCGGTCAAGCACCTTCGGCACCGCGGTCGCTCATCATCAGTGTCGCGCCATACTCCGGCACCAACCGCCCAAGCAAATGCAGCGCTTCGGTTCTCTCCCGGCGGTTGGCAGCGCGCAGCAGCGAGGCCAGCATCAGGTCAAAACGATCATCCACATGGGTTTCACCGACAATGCTGCTCACACCGTCTACGCCGGTCGGCTGCATGTTCTCATAGTCATAGATCAATTGTTCGCGCAGCTTCTCGCCCGGCCTGAGGCCTGTATGCACAATATCAATGTGATGACCCGGCACCATGCCCTGCATCCGGATCATGGCCTCGGCCAGCGCTTCGATTCGGATTGGGTCCCCCATATCCAGAACAAAAAGTTGGGCGGACTGGCAGTCTTTGGTGAGGCTGGCGGCTTGCAACACAAGCGCGCTCGCTTCTTCCACGGTCATGAAGTAGCGCGTGACATCCGGGTGGGTGACTGTAACCGGCCCGCCTTCCTTGATCTGATCCTTGAACAAGGGCACTACCGAACCGGAAGAGCCGAGCACATTGCCAAACCGAACCAGGGACGGCGTCAGTGTGCCGCGTTGGCTAATGCGGGAAATCGCCAACTCAGCCAGCCGCTTCGTGGCGCCCATGACATTATCAGGGTCCACCGCCTTATCGGTGGAGATGAACACCATGCGCCGCGTGCCATATTTCAGAGCGGTCCGCGTGACGTTCATGGCGCCTTCGATATTGGTGAGAATCGCCTCGCAGATGTGCTGTTCCATCAGCGGCACGTGTTTCAGTGCAGCGGCGTGGATCACCACATCGGGTTGGATTTCACCGAACGTCTGTTCCAGCCGCACAGTATCGCGCACATTGCCCAATATTGCGCTCAACTTGAGGCCTGGGAAATCGCGGCGCAGCTGCATGTCGGCGCGGTAAAGATTGTATTCGGCCGCATCCAGGATCGCCAGGTGCTGGGGTTCGAACGCGGCACACTGACGCGCCAGTTCCAGACCGATGGTGCCGCCGCCGCCGGTGACGAGCACTCTTGCACCCCGAATAAGGTCTTCAACCGGCTGTGGGTTCAGCTTGCGCTCGGGCCGGGCCAGAAGGTCACGCGGTCGGATCACTTGCTCACCGACGCTGCCATCGGCCGGATAGGCGATCACTTTGGCACCGAGACGGGCGGTGACTTCCAGGATTTCAGACATGTTCTTCGGGTCGCGCGCTTCGCCCGTAACAGCCACCCAGGGCACAGCGCCATAGCGCGCTTCAAGCATGTTCAGAATAAATTCGAGCTGGCCCTGATCGCCAAGCACGGGCACCCCGCGAATGGCGCGGCCTGGCCAAGCTGACCCGGTTTGCAAGAGGCCGAGAATGCGGATGCTCGCCTTGCCATTCTCCCGGCGAAGCTTTGAGATGACGCTGGCGGCGGCAACGGTGTCGCCGATCAAAAGCGCCTTGGTGGCATCCTTCGGCAAGGGTTGAAAAAACTGAAGGGGGCGCTGGGTAGATCTCGCCAAGGCCACAGCGCGGCCAATGAACAACATCGCCACCCAAACTGCGACGGCGACAACCAGCGCCGACCTGGGAAGCCCAACAAGTCGATTCCAGAAGAAAACGACAGGCAGGAAGATCAAAACCGACAACGCAACCGCTTGCAGCACCTGGATCGCGTCGGTTAGACCCATATGGCGCCAGACTTGGCGGTGGATCCGCATCAGGTAGAACGCTGCCGCCGCTGACACCACAAACGCCAACGAGGCAACCGCAACAAGTGTTGAAAAACCGGACGGGAGCGGAAAACCTGTTGCCGTCCAACGCAAGGTCAACGTGACCGCCATGGCGATGCCAGCTGTGACAACATCGAACGCGAGGGTCAAAGCCATCGCTCGTTTCGCCTGACGGTTGGCCAGGTTCATGCCACTGCCTCCCTCACGAAGGCCCACCGAACACAATTGGGGGGGCCTTGACCGTCACCATTCGGATCCGCCCTTCCGGTAATCACGATCTGATGAGGGTGTTCCACGCTTCCGCGTGCGAGATAAAGCGATTTTTCCAGCCGCGTTCCGGCATGGCTTGTTTTGAACAACCACTGTGCACCGGACTCTGTTTCCAGCCTGATTGATGTTCGGCCCATTTCGGCAGACACATTTGGATGAAGGTGGAAGCGGACTTCAAAACCGATGGGCCTTGCGTCCGGGCTGGGCTCTTTCGATACCGGCCGCACGAGACTGTCTTCCCCGGCCAGCCTTGAGCCATCACCAGCCATAAACAGCCGCCGACGGTGAAGCAGTCCGAACACATCCCGGTAGCCTGAATGCTGAGCGTCCAGCCAGATCTCGTCTTCTTCTTCCAACCGCTTTGCCGAAATGCCCTCCGGGCCGACCGGCATAAGCAAGTCTGTGGCATCATGTTTGACGAAACCGGCATTGTCGCGCCCGCCAAGGACCAAAGTGGAGTGTGCGCCCGTTCGGCGAACGGCGGCCTGCCAATCGAGATCTACATCCCGCGAAAACCCACACGACGTAACGAGCCTTGAGGCGTTATCCGCTAATTCAAACCCCAGCGCGCCCGCATGGGCCATGTCACCAAAGGGACGCTCTGGCGCGGCGCCAACATCAAGGATGAGTCGCAAGCCGCCGCGTTCCAGCTTCTGAAAGCCTGATTTTGGGGAGAAAGTGAAACGCCTCGGCCGGGTGTCCAGCCGGGCCAAAGCTGCCTCGACTTGCGCGGGCTCACCTTCACTACTGTCGTTGAACGGCAGCAATCCGCCATCGTCGCAGCGGAAGAAATTCAGCATGGCGCCCATGCGCGGGACCCATTTGGTGATGAAATCCGGCACGGGATGATTCAGTTTCGCCAGAACATCCTGAACCGCGACAAGGTCCAGCATGACGCGCAGCACACGGGAAGGGCTGCGTCCGACATGTCCGCCATCAGGCAGGATTTGTGCGGTGCATTCTCCTTCAAGACGCTCCAGGCCGATATGGACCTGGTCTTGCTGATCTGAGATCACGCCGAGGACCGTTAAAACTGCACCGATTCGAAGTCTGGCGTCGATATCATCGGTGGTGGTGCTGAGGTCGTCCAGGTGCATCACCTGGCGACGGAGCGCCTGAAGCCTAAGTTTTACCGCGCTTTCCAAGGGGTCATCAAACAGTAAACTGCCGCACCGCATCCAATTCCAGACGCGATCGGCGGTTGGTCCAGCGCGCCACGCAAACCCGTCAAAATTACCAAATTCTTCAATCCATGCATCGACCAGCCAACGCGCCGTCTCAACAGCCGGTCCGCCTTCAGCTGCTAAATCAGGCAACCAGTCAAACCGGTGGATGCGATCGCGAAAGTGGTGCGAGGCACCCTCGAACAACCAGGGTAGCGCGTTGGGGCCGGCTTCATATCGCTCAAGCCCATGGCGCCAAATGCCGTTTGCTAGCGCTTCACCGCGTGTTTGTGTGGTTGGTGACGGGTGGACAAACGCTGACCAGTCAAAATCAGGTACAGGTCCAGTCATCAGCTTGAGCCAGCGCCCGGTATCGGCCTCAACAGAGCGCCCAAGCGCACCCCTGAACCGCGCCCAAAGCGCAGCGTCCTCGTCTGGCGAGCGCTGACTGATCAGCTTGTCTGTCAATGGGGCGCTCATCGTATTCGCCCACCCTGCAATTTACTAAGCTATTACGGTTGGCCGGAGCGCCTCGATATTTCTCGAGTACTCCGGTTCGCCGCCTCTGAACACTGCTGATCCCGCAACAATCACGTCTGCGCCAGCCTCTATGGCCTGTGGTGCGGTTTCAGGCGTCAGCCCACCGTCCACTTCCAGCATGATGTCACGCCCACTCGCCGAAATCATATCGCTCAACTGGCGAATTTTCCTGAGTTGGCTATGGATGAATTTCTGCCCGCCGAAGCCCGGATTCACCGTCATGACCAGGATCAGGTCAACGTCACCGATCAGGGGCTCAACCAAGCTGGCAGGACTGCCTGGATTGAGCGCGACGCCGGGCTTCATTCCGGCGCTGCGGATCGACTGCAACGTGCGGTGAATATGCGGCCCGGCTTCGGGGTGAACTGTAAGGATATCAGCGCCTGCGGCGGCAAATGGCTCGATATAGGGGTCCGCGGGCGTGACCATCAAATGGCAGTCGAACGGCTTGGCCGTCCAGGGACGCAGCGCGCTTACGATCGGCGCGCCCAAAGTCAGGTTTGGAACAAAGTGGCCATCCATCACATCAATGTGGATCATGTCGGCGCCAGCTTCGTCAATTGCGCGAACTTCTTCTCCCAACCGGGCGAAGTCTGCAGACAGAATGGACGGGGAAATTTGAACGCGACCCATGCGCTTTTCTCTATTGGCAAACCGCCGCGTACACAAGTTACGCAGCGGTTGAATTGGAGAAGTCTAGCGGTTCATTTGGCGGGGCCGGGCAGCTAGTAAACCGGCGGCGCTGCACTGTATTGTACAGGTGTCACCCGGACGCCGTCCTCACGATAAATGACATTCACCAGCGTGCCCGGTGCGATGTAAATATCAGCGCCCTGGATGATTTCGCGCACTTCGCCGGTGCTGAGACGAACGATATAGGCATAGCCCGGACGCGTGTTCAGCGCTTTTCCGGCCTCGTTACCGGCCACACCGCCAATGACCGCACCGCCAATGGTGCCTGCGGCCTCAGATGCGTCGCCGCCGCCGACCTGAGCGCCAGCAATGCCACCGAGTGCTGCGCCGGTGACGGCGCCGAGCACGGAGTTGTCCGGGCGAATCTGGACTTCGGAGACCCCGGTCACGGTGCCTTCATAGACTGTGGAAGCCGTCCCAACTGAGGCTGGCGTGCTCTGGCCGGCGCCATAGCTGCCAGCGCAGCCAGAAAGCGCCAGTGTAAGAGCGGCGAAAGCACCCGCCATCATTGGTGAGGCCGGTTTTGAAACTGTCACTGCGTTCGACATTTGAGTGTGCTCCTTTTGAGCTGAAACGCTTCCGGAATGTATGAACGACTGGCTGAATGAGCCATGAATTGTGCGAGGCAATATCGTGGCAATCCGGGGGTCGTCTCGTGAAATTCCTGTTAGACTGGGCGCCTTATCAACCGCGAGATGAAAAACGCATCGTGCTGTTCATCGTTTGAGGGAATTGTCAGCAGATCACCCTCTGGGGTTCCGCAGTGTTCAAAGCCCCGCATCTGTTTCGAAACAATCGGATCACGTTCCCATTCTTCGCCCTTCAGGGCGTCTTCGATGACGACGCGACCTTCCTCGACCAGAGGCGTACACACACAGTAGACCATCCGGCCACCAGGTTTGACGAGGTTATGTGCAGCGGCCAGCAAATCCTGTTGGACGCGCGGAAAGCCTTCCAGATCTTCCGGTCTCTTGATCCAGGCCCCTTCCGGCTGGCGCGCCAGGGTTCCCATTGCAGAACAAGGCGCGTCCAGCAAGACTGCGTCATAGGGTTCATCGGGTTTGTATGTCCGCCCGTCTGCGGTGACGCAAGTGGCACGATCACCAAGCTGCGTACGGTCAAGATTTGAGACAACGCGCTTCAAGCGTCCCTCGGACCGGTCAAGCGCCGTCACATCCGCGCCGGCTTGGGCAAGTTGCATGGTCTTGCCGCCCGGCGCCGCGCAGAGATCGAGGACGCGTTCATTTGCAATTGGGGCGAGGATTGAAACCGGGAGAGTCGCCGCTGCGTCCTGCACCCACCATTCACCGTCCGAGTATCCCGGCAGCTTGGCCACGGCGCCCATCGGCAAGGACACGCTGCCGGAGGGCAACAGATCGCCGTCGAGTGCTTTGGCAGTTTTGGCTGGAGCTTTCGCGGTGAGGTGGAGCATTGGTGTCTTAAGCTGGGCTTGCGCCAGCTGGTTCACCTGATGCTCCGACAATGATACGCTTAAGCGGTCCCTGAACCAAACAGGCCAAATGGCTTGGGCTGGCAACGTGTCTAGAGGCGCATCGCGTTCCGCGGCGCGGCGGAGCACAGCATTGATCAGCCCGGAGGCTTTTGATGTGTTGTGATCCAACCGCGCAGCTGCAACGGTCTCACCCACGCCCGCATGGGGCGGGGTATCCAGCCGCCATAGCTGCACTGCGCCTACCCGCAGCAGGGCCTGGACCATCGGATCGAGATCGCCAAAAGGGCGACTCACCATTTCGGCCAACAAATTGTCGATACGGCCGAGTTCTCGGAAAGCGGCTTGCACCAGGGCTCTGACAAAGCCGAGATCGCTGGGGCTGAGCGCGGTCAGGCCTTTTGTCGTTTCAAACGTGCGGTCGAGGGTTTGTCGCCGGGCCAACGTATCATGAATGCAAAGGGCGGCCAGCCGCCGGGTTTGAGCGCCGATCACCCCCAGGGCCCTGATGCGGTGCGCGGTTCCTCATCTGGAATCGTGTCTGGTCCAGCCGGCATGCTTGCCGCCATTTTGCGAAGCGCCTCAACGCGGTTGGCCGTGGACGGGTGGGTTGAAAACAGATTGTCGCCGCGAAGGCCATTCAGCGGATTGACGATATACATGTGGGCATGGGCGGGATTGCGCTCAGCATGTTTATTGATCTGGGCCCGCGCGCCCCGTTCAATTTTCTGGAGCGCAGAAGCGAGCCAGGCAGGGTTACCGCAAATCTCAGCGCCTCGTTTGTCTGCCTCATATTCACGCGAGCGCGAAATCGCGAACTGGACGAGCGATGCCGCGAGGGGTGCGAAGATCATGATCGCGATGGACGTAATCAGCCCGCCGCGGTCGCGCCCGCCAAAAAACATCGCGAAATTGGCCAGGAACCCGATCGCGCCCGCCATGGTCGCTGTAACGGTCATGGTCAGACTGTCGCGGTTTTGAACGTGGGCCAGTTCGTGCGCCATGACGCCAGCCGCTTCCTCGCGAGTCAGCATGGCGAGTAGCCCGCTCGTGGCTGCCACTGCTGCATTCTGCGGGTTCCTCCCGGTCGCAAAAGCATTGGGCTGCGCCGTCTCGATAATGTAAATCCGAGGTTGAGGCAGGCCAGCATAGTCTGCCAGGGCGCGCGTGTCAGAGACAAATGTGCGGACAACCGGGTTGTTTTCCTCGCCCGTGACTTCCCGGGCCCCTTGCATGCGAAGAACAATCTTGTCGGCATTCCAATAGGCGAAGGCGTTCATGCCTGCGGCAATCACAAAGGCAATGATGGCCCCGAACGCGCCAGCGGTCAGCCAGCCGATGCCGAGAAAAATGGCCGTCATGGCCGCCATCAACAAATAGGTCTTCATCATGCCCATCGGCGACATATACTCCTAGACTCAAGGCGGTTTACGCCAAACACACGCAATGCGCGAATACGATATGGTTAACTTCGCTGCAGATTGGGAGTCCTGATTACCGCCGATGACTGATCTTACCCAAGAAGAAATAGAGCGGCGCAAAGCCCTGCCAGAAGCCGCACAGACCGCGTTGGAAGAAGCTGACGCGCGTCGCGCGAAGCGGGAAGCGGCCGATGCGGAGCTCGAAAAGGCGAGAGATACAGAACGCGGCGGGCCTAAAAACATAGAGCCCACACGCTTTGGCGACTGGGAACGCAAGGGTATCGCCTACGACTTTTGAGGGCATATGTGCTTCCCTAACGCATCAGATGCGATAAGTGAGCGTCATGACTGAACCCCTTGATGCTGTGATCTGGGATTTTGGTGGCGTGCTGACCACCTCACCCTTTGAGGCCTTCAACGACTATGAAGCCGAAAAAGGGTTGCCCAGAGACTTCATACGCTCTGTGAACGCCCGAAATGGCGACACCAATGCCTGGGCACTGCTGGAACGCTCAGACATCGACGCTGATGCATTCGATCAACTATTTGCCGAGGAAAGTCAGGCACTTGGCCATGACGTGCCCGGAAAAGATGTGCTGGCGCTGCTGGCTGGCCGCATCCGACCTGCCATGGTGGAGGCCCTCAAAGCGTGTAAATCCCAGTGTAAAGTCGGCTGCATCACTAATAACGCGCCCATCGGCGAAGGGGCCGGCATGTCCCGCGACACAAAGAGCGCGACGGCGGTGCGATCTGTATTCTCGCTGTTCGATCATGTGATCGAGAGCTCGAAAATCGGCCTTAGAAAACCCGATCCACGCATCTATGCCTTGATGTGTGAAGCTCTTGATGTGGAGCCGGCACGCTGCATCTATATTGATGACTTAGGCATCAATCTGAAACCGGCGCGCGCCATGGGCATGACAACGATCAAGGCCCTCAATGAGGCCCAAATCCTGGACGACCTGGCGGCTGCCACGCCTTTTCTCATTCGCCGTACCGCAAAGAGCTGAACATCATGGGGTGGGGGCGCCTAAGACATTTGATAGTTGCGGTCGCTGCCTTGGCCACAAGCTGCGGCCCACCTGAACAACCCGTGCAGCCGCCCCCCAATGATCAGCTCATTGAGCCACGAGTCGCATCGGCTGAAATTCCCATATCAGCGCCGGTGCAAATGACGCTGGCCGAACTTCAACGCATCATTGAGGCCGATTCTATTCGTCAGCTGGCCAGGTTTGCCGATGCCCAACCGGGGTTTCGCTCCAATCTCGGCGATGACAATACGTTCCGGCACTGGGATCTCATGAGGCGAACGGGGTTCAATCCAACAGCCCAGCTTCAGGCCGTATTGGAAGAGCCTTATGGTACCGGCAAGATCAACGGCGTGACCTGGTACTACTGGCCCTATCTGGCGGCCTATTCATCCGGTCGCATATCGACCGAGCGCATCACACCGGTCGAACGGGCCGATATCGTGCGCTTGATCGGCGTGACAGGATTGGCGAGCCTGGACGGCACAAAAACCTATCCCGGCGTGCGTACAGCCATTTCCGAAGATGGAACCTGGCACTATTTCCTGCATGAACCGGAATAAGCCCCTGAAAGGATGTCCCATGATCGACCGTCTCGGAGCCGCAGCGTTTCTTACCCAGTTTCCCGCATGGTCCGCGGTGGAAGGCGACCGCGAAGCCGTAGAGCGCGGTCTGAAATTCGCTGACTTCAAATCGGCCTGGGCGTTTATGTCTGCCGTAGCCCTGAAAGCCGAGCAGATGGACCACCACCCCGAATGGTTCAATGTTTACGGGACAGTTGACGTGGTGCTGACGACCCATGATGCGGGCGGCGTCACAGACAAGGATGCAGAGCTCGCCGACTATATTGATGCTCTTGCAGCCAAGCTGGAAGGTGCCAACTAGGCTGACTTCGCAGGCCGGTTGACTGTCAGGGCCTGTTGAAGCGCGCGCTCTTCCAGGGGTTTTGCAACGTGGCCATCGAACCCGAGCGCGAGGAAGCGTGAAACATCCTTGGCGAAGGCATCCGCAGTGAGGGCGATTACCGGCACGTTTGCCCAAGGCTGGCCACTGCCACGAATTCTGCGCAGGGTCTCCGATCCATCCATAAACGGCATGTGAATATCCATCAGCACGATGTCTACTTGCCCGGAGGCCATGATTTTCAGTGCTGACCGACCATCGGGCGCCTCGGTTACGATGTGTCCGAGCGGTTCAACAAAGAGGCGGGCGACCTGGCGGTTGATGGTGTTGTCGTCGACAATCAGGACGCGAAGGCTTGTAGAAGGGATCGAAACGATTGGCGCCGACGACACAAGTGCCGCGTCGGTAGAGTCGGCGGCCGGCGCGTTGACCGTCAACGTGAAAACCGACCCCCGTCCGGGCTCACTCACGCACGTCACGTCGCCGCCCATGGCTCGGGCAAGCTCCCGGCTGATGGCCAGACCGAGCCCTGTGCCCTTGAAGCGACGTGTGGTGGTGTGTTCGGCTTGGCGGAAAGGGTCGAATATTCCCGCACTCTGCGACTCGGTAATGCCGATGCCGGTGTCTTCGACATGGGCGACAAGGCAATTATCGAGATAACTCAACGCCACAAGCACATGGCCCGTTTGGGTGAACTTGATGGCATTGGAGATCAGATTGTCCAGACATTGGCCGAGCCGGATCGGATCTGAGAGAATGAACTGCGGCATCTGGGGGGACGCAACGACACGAAAGTGAAGTCCCTTTTCCTCCGCGCTGGGACGGAACAGCTGCTCAGATCTGCGAAGACGTTCGCGAACATCCATGGCAATCGGAGACACCCCAAGTCGACCGGCCTCAACCTTGGCGAGATCCAGAACGTCATTGAGTAAAGCCAGTAGATCGTCCGCACATTCGCTGATGGATTGAACCATGGCCAGATGCTCTGATTGCATTTCCTGCTGCGACAGGGCCTTCGCCAAGCCAACGATGCCGTTCAGCGGAGTCCTGATCTCATGGCTGACTGTAGCGAGAAAGCGAGACTTCGCCTCGTTCGCGCTTTGGGCATCGGTTTTGGCGCGACGAAGCTCAATTTCGCGCTGTCTTTCGTCTGTAATGTCAGCGGTAACCGCGATGATCTCACCGTTCTCAGCGCGTGAAAAATAGGTCCTTAGGATCCGGTTCTCTTGGCCAATGAACTCGACCGAGCTTTCCTCATCGATTGCGGTGCGAAAGTCCGAGAGGATTTTATTGTACATTTCTTCGCCAATATCGGCCCAGGCGTGTTTGAGATGCCCCAGTGTTGCCTCCAGTACGGTCTCGCCCGCTTCCATGGCGGCTATCGTATCTGGGAAGTCCCGGCGGACATTGGCATTTGCGTATAAAAGCGTCTTGTCAGCCGTCATCACGGCCACACCGCAGTCGAGATGCTCCACCGCAGATAAAAGCGCGGTCGGCGGCGTTGAATACGGTTCGGCAACTTTGCTCATCGAGCCAGTCTTAACGCGAATGATTGCCATTTTCTGAAGCCTTGACCCTGCGACACGCAGCGGCGGCTGTTGACGCTAGGCCTTTGCACAGACAACCAAATGAAAACACACCGGAGGATGATCATGGGCAGAGTATCGGGAAAATTCGCATTCGTGACCGGAGGCGCACAGGGCCTTGGCGCGGCAACGGCAAAAATGCTGGCCCGTGAAGGTGCAAAAGTGACGGTCACCGATATCAACGGCGCGGGCGCCGAAGCGGTGGCCGGGTCCATCAATTCGGAATTCGGTGAAGGGGTGGCCCATGCGTTCACCCATGATGTCACGGACGAGACCCAATGGCAGGACATCCTGAAGAGCGCCCATGATGCAATGGGTGGACTGAATGTGCTGGTCAACAATGCCGGGATCGGCAGCATGGGCTCAGTGGAGGACGAAACACTAGAGATGTTTCAAAAAGTCAATGCCGTCGATGTCGATAGCATTTTTCTAGGCTGTAAATACGCCATTCCGCTGATGCGCGATCATGGATTGGGATCCATCATCAACATCTCATCCATCGCGGGGATCATCGCCTCGTACAATTACATCTCTTACAACACCGCCAAGGCGGCGGTGCGCCATATGAGCAAGTCAATCGCGCTCCACCTGGCGCGCACCGGCGGCAAGATCCGCTGCAATTCTGTCCACCCCACCTTTATTGACACGCCTATCCTGGATGGTGTCGCCGCGAAATTCGGACGTGAGCAGGCGCTTGAGAAACTCGGTCGCCAAATTCCCCTCGGGCGTGTGGGCGAGCCCGACGATATCGCCTATGCGGTGCTTTATCTCGCCTCCGACGAGAGTAAGTTCATGACCGGCGCCGAACTGAAGGTTGATGGCGGTATCAGCGCGATGTGACAGCACCGGCCTTTGCAAGCCGGGCGGCGTCGCCTAGCTAGTGCGTTTGAACACTTAAGGATTTCCGAACATGTTCGACCTGCTCTTGGCGCTTTATAACTACTTCCTGTCGCCGCTGCTGACGCTCCTGATCTTCGTGCTACTGGCCTATGTGATCATGGGATGGCTGTTCACGTTTGGCGTTATCAACCCGCACAATCCGACCGCGCGTCAGATCTTCAATGTTCTACACAGCATCGTGGACCCCATGGCCAGACCCATACGGCGCTTTGTTCCCCCGTTGGGGCAACTGGATCTGTCGATCCTGATTCTGTTCCTGATCATCCAATTCGTGAATGGCTGGCTGTTGCCCCGTGTGATTATGGTCTTCGCTTGAGGACGTCCAAATGAGCGCACAACGTCTGGATGGAAAAGCGGTTGCGGCGGACGTGCGCGAAACAGTTGCAGCCGCCGTTGCGGCGCTGCCCTCCGCACCAACGCTCGCGGTCGTTCTGATTGGTCAGGATGCGGCCAGCCAAGTCTATGTGCGCAACAAAATCAAGGCGACCGAGGCTTCCGGCATGCGGTCAATCCATCGACATCTGCCTTCGGATGCAACGCAGTTCGAGGTGGAGAACCTGATTTCAGATCTTAATCGCGACGCTGATGTGGATGGTATCCTTCTGCAATTGCCGCTGCCGAAGAAGCTTGATGAGGCATCGGCTATCGCACGGATCGACCCGGCCAAGGATGTCGATGGATTGACGGAAACCAGCGCCGGGCGTCTGAGTCTTGGCAAGCCGGGGCTGCGCCCATGCACGCCAACGGGCTGTGTCATACTGGCCAAACGCGCCCTCGGCGATGATCTGTCAGGCAAACACTGTGTTGTGATCGGGCGGTCAATCCTGGTGGGTAAACCGGCAGCGCTCCTGTTTTTGGCTGAAAACTGCACGGTCACCATCGCCCATTCGCGTACGGCGGATTTGGAAGCGATCTGTAAGCAAGCCGATATCCTGGTTCCGGCCGTTGGCAGACCAGAAATGATCACCGCAGATCACGTCAAACCCGGTGCCGTGATCATTGATGTGGGAATCAACCGCGTCCCAGCTCCGGAAAAGGGTGAAGGAAAGACGCGGCTGGTGGGTGATGCCGATTATGAAGGTTGCGCAGAAGTCGCCGCTGCGATTACGCCTGTGCCCGGCGGCGTGGGCCCGATGACCATTGCGTGCCTGTTGCGAAACACGGTGCTGGCCGCCTGCTCACGCCGCGACTGGGCGGTCCCGGAAGTGCTCTAGTTCAACTCGCTGATGTACAGCGTCGAAGAATGGTTGGAGTCGGCCTCATAGCTGCCAACCCAGATGTCATAGACACCGCCAGCAGCTGCGGGCAGCTCCACGAGCGGGTTCGTATTGCCCGCACTATCATCATCGCAATGCCAGTTGCCGGCAGAATCGTTGATGACAAGCGTTGTGTCGCCTTCTGACTCCACCCAAAGCTTAAGCAAGCCCTCAGACTCCTGGGTCCAGGCCAGTTCAAGGTCCGGTGCTGACGTCGCATAGCCGGCACAGGAGGCATCGCTGATGGCTGCGGATAGATCCACGCTTCCGCCCGATGCGATCTCTACTGTATGAGGGTCTGGCATAAAGCCCGCCTCCAGCGAAACCGTGCCGTAATTGGCCTCAACCGTGTAGTCGAGCGCGGTCGGCGCAACATCGCCGTCATCGCTGGCAAACTCGCTAATATAGAGCGTGGCCGCGTAATTGGCGTCGGCCTCATAGCTTCCAACCCAGATATCGAACTGCCCGCTGGCACTGGTATCGAGTTCGACCAGCGGGTTCGTGCCGCCCGCGCTGTCATCGTCACAGTGCCAGTTGCCGAAGGAATCATTGATGACCAGCGTGGTGTCACCTTCAGACTCTACCCAGAGGCTCAACAAGCCTGCTGATTCGTCGGTCCAATGCAGTTTCAAGTCCGGATTGGAGGTGGCATAGCCCGCGCAGACCTCGGCATCGATTGCCATGGCCAGATCAACGCTGCCACCTGACGTAATTTGCACCGTATGCGGATCGGGCAGAAAGCCTGATTCCAATTCAACGGAACCGAAATTCGCGTCTGCCGTATAATCAAGCTCCTGGGCGTGTCCAAGACCAGCACACAGAGCTGAAATCGGCGCCATCAATACGGTCGCGGCCAGTAGTGTTCGAATATTGCTCATGTATTCCTCCCTACGTTCCGGTTCATTGCCAGATCGTTACCCGTAGAACCTGGGTAGAACCCGGTCAAACAAAATGAACATCTGTATATAGCGAAAATTGCGTTGGACCTGCCCGGCGTAGACGTCCCGCCCTGTTGGCCACGTTGTGAAATCAGTCCGGCCCGTATTTGGTGCTACCTCTTGTCAAGCGATTGAATTAAAGCAGTTCTGGCGAGCGGGAGGCGTTCATGTCCGAACAAAAAGAGCCATCAGACCTTCAGAGTACCGTCGAAGATGCCTTTGGCTTCAACTTCAGGTCTTTGAAAACCATCAACGACCTGTTTATCAGGCCAAGAACTGTGTTCGAGGCGTATGCGGCGCGCGACCGCGTCTCCTATACGCCTGCGATCAAGATCTGGCTCGGTCTGATCGGCCTGCAGGTTATCACCAATGCCGTTTTTGGCGGTTGGGAAGGCTTGATACGCCGCACCTTCGAGGCGGACCCGGCCACCGCTGCGGTATATGAAGAAGTCACCGCTGGGCGGGTCGATGAGTTTCTCGTGCACTACGCTTCCGCCTTGAGCATGGCGCAGGCTCCGGTTGTTGGTGTGTTTTCAGCACTGAGCGTGTTCGTTCTGGGGTGGTTCAATAAATCGGTGCCCTGGTCTGGCCGATTCAACATTGCAATGGGCGTGCTGACCGCCGGCTCCATTATGGGCGTTCTGACCATGGCGATGTTCCTGATCCCGGCTCCCCCTGGCTGGCTTTATTTCGCCACGACGGGATTAATCGTGTTTGTTTATTTCGTCACCTTCGGGCGCGGCGCCAAAGGAACACTTGCGCAAACCAACACTGGCGCGTGGATCAAGGCGGCAATCTTCTCTATCGTTTTGATCATTCTGGTATTCTTGGCGTATTTGGCGATGAGCATGGGTGCGACGGTTTACGGGCTGGCGATGATTGGCCCGCCGCCGGCTTAGAACCCGGCGGGACTGGGCAGTCCCGCTGAAGACAGACAGATTACTTTGAATCGCTCGCCCATCTTGTCCGGCTCGACAAGCGTGGCGACACCCTGATGTATATCAGGTGCTTTTTCTGGGTTTTCAGCGATCAGCTGGCGCATTCTGGTTTCGATGCCGAGTGCGCCGAGGAACAGTCCCTGGGGTAGTGGTCCTGCCACCTCGAGCCCCACCTGCCTTGCCAGTCGCGCGAGGCGTCCGAAATCCACGTCCACCGTCAGGTCTGCGTCGCCAGGTATCGCCAGGGGATCGACTTGTGCGCCGTCCTTGTAGCCTCTGAGCGTGTCTGCGGGCGCAGAGGAACTCGGCCCATAGTCGACAAAAAGGGCGTGAAACGGCTGCGGGCGTGCCGCAAGGGCCGCAACCAATGCCTCAAAACCGGGTTGCACCTCGATCTCGTCCTCAACAGACGTGGTCTCAACATCTATGTTTGGCGCGTCCGAAAGGCCAAAACCCAACTCGCCGTCATCTGTCAGCCCGACCAGCTTTTCATGCCATTGGCCGCCAGATCTTGAAAATGCCCGTGCTGGGAGGCAGTCGAGCAATTCGTTTGCAATCAGGATAAGCGGGTCGTGCGGCAACTCGCTCAAACCACTATGGGCAGCTACCAGATCTGTTTCGAGCGCAGACACTTGGCGGCCAAGAAGCGCCGGGCTGGCATCGAGCATATGAAGCTGGTGCGCAGCCATGAAATCGGGCGCCAGCGCTGCTGCGCGACGCGCATCGCGCATCAGCGTGCCTCGTCCGCCGCCCCATTCTGCCAGGGTGAATGGCGTCGGTGCGTCCATTCCGCGCCACGTGTTCACGGCCCACAGTCCGAGCAGTTCCCCGAACACCTGGCTGAGTTCCGGCGCGGTTGTGAAGTCGCGCCCAATACCGCCGCCGCGTGCATAATATCCGAATTCGGGATGGTGCAGGCAAAGCGTCATATAGGTTGAGACCGGCAGGGGGCCTTCGGTCTCAATCATGGATTTTAAAAGCGGTTTGAGGCTCATGCCGCCGTGGGGGATGGCTTCTTCAAAGCGAACCATACCAGCGCCGCGCCGCCAATCCACATCGGCAGGGACAAGAGAATGCCCATGGTGAGCCATTCGCCGCCGAACAGAAAATCAATATGCGCGTCGGGTTCCCGGAAGTTCTCAGCAATGGAACGGCCAATACCGTAAAGCAGCAGGAAAAGCCCCGCCGCGAGGCCTGGGCGCTTCAACAGCCCAAACTTCCAGGACAAAAGGCCTAGAATCAAAAACGGGATGAGGCCTTCCAGAAAGGCTTCATAGAGCTGGCTGGGGTGGCGCGGCATTTCGGGTGCCACGCAACCATACGCACCGACGGCAAACTGCTCGAGGACATCCTTGCAATACACCCAGGTTTTCTCAGCCCAGTCATAGGCACCAGGCGCGCCACCCACTCTGGCTTCGGGAAAGATCATCCCCATCGCGCCGTCGGTTTGGCGGCCATAAAGCTCGGCGTTGATGAAATTGGCCAACCGTCCGAAGAACAATCCAATCGGCGTCACGACACCGGCAATATCGCCAATCGCCAACAGCGATGTGCCATGCTGGCGCGCGACCCAGAACAGCGCAACCGCAACACCGATCAACCCACCATGGAAGCTCATGCCGCCTTCCCAGACGCGCAGCAACATCATGGGGTCTTCCAGTATCCGGTCACCTTCGAACGGCACCTGGTAGAACAGGATATAGCCAATCCGGCCGCCAAGGATCACGCCAAGGGTGGCGTAAAACAGAAGATCATCGATCGTGTCCTTGTTTGCAGGCGCCGTGCCGCCAAACAAAGCCGGGCGCTGCACCAGTGCGACCGCCAGGCGCCACGCCAGCACCAGCCCAAAAATATACGCTAGGGCATACCAGCGAACGGGAAAATTGATCGGCCCGATATCGATTGTGAAAATCGCGGGACTAAATTCCGGAAAGGCGAGCGCCGCACTGGCGACAAATGGCATCATCGGCTCTTTTCCCCTGATGTCTGGCACCCCATGTGCTATGGCCAGCGCGCGCGTGCAAGCGTGCTTGTGTGACAAGGAGGCCCGAATGGCCACACCTCCGCCAATTCTTGATGATCTAGCCGGTTTGATGACTGGCGCCATGGGCGCTGCCCGTGCCGCTGGTGAAGAAGTGCAAACCGCAATGCAGGGGCGTGTTCATGCCCTGATCGCTGACATGGACCTAGCGGGCCGCGACGAGGTTGATGCGCTGAAGGCGCTCGCGACAGCCGCCCTTGAGAAAGCTGAAGCGCTGGAGGCCCGTGTAGCGGAGCTTGAGCAAGTGTTGAAATCCAAAGCTTGATCCGCGCCCGCAGATTCAACAGTTACATTTGTCCGTGGCAGTTGCGGCCAGATAACCCCGTGTTAGCTTGAACGCGCTGCGATTCGCCGCGCCATGGAGGGAGAAACCCATGAGCCTTAGCCGAACAGAAGCCGTTTCCGATGAAATCGAAGCCCTCGACGTGATCGAGGAACTTCTCGATGCCAATGGCTGGCAATTCGAGCGCGAAGAAGGCGATGATGCTATCCAGTGCATCTGTCCAACGCGCTGGGGCGAGCTTGGTGGCCTCTTCGCCATGCGTGCAGAACCTTCTGCGATCCATTTCTCCGTTACTCTGGATGTGAAGCCACAGCCCGCCAAACGCGCCGCAATCGCTGAACTGGTCATGATGTGCAACGAGCGGCTTTGGCTCGGCCACTTCGACTATTGGGCCGATGAGGGCGTCATCATTTTCCGCCACGCCCTGCCAATGTTGGACCGCGACGTGCCGAGCGTCGGTGAAATTCGCTCGCTGATGGCTGCGGCGGTAGATGGATGTGAGCGCTTTATTCCGGCGTTCAACTTCCTGATCTGGGCGGGCAAGTCCCCACGTGAAGCCATTGACGCGGTTATGTTCGAGACCCTGGGCGAAGCCTGATCCATGTCTGCCGGCTCGCTCGTCCTGTTCGGCGCCGGAAACATGGGCGGTGCCATTCTCGAAGGACTACTGGAGGCTGGCCCCGATAGCCCGCCCATCGTAATCGCGCCGCGTCCAACAGAGCAGATTGCCGCGCACGCCGAGGCTGAAACCCTTCGGCTGAATGATCCGGCAGAACCCGCAGGCATTCTGATTATCGCCATCAAGCCTCAGGTGTTCAGGACGCTCACGGCCACTCTTCAAGAATGGGTTGATCCCGAAACGCTGGTCATTTCGGTGATGGCCGGCATCGGACTATCGACGTTGTCCAGCGATCTCGGCACTGACAAGGTGATCCGCGTCATGCCGAACACGCCCGGCGCTATCGGACAAGGCGTCTCTTTGCTGTCGCCCGGCTTAGGGGTTAGCGCCAATGACGTTGAGGTCTCGATGGCACTGCTCGCACCCCTTGGCCATGTGGAAGGCCCAATGAAGGAAACTACACTTCAAGCGGCAACCGGTCTGTCGGGGTGTGGTCCGGCCTATGTGTTCTTGCTCGCTGAATCCCTCGCCGCGGCTGCCGAGCGCCAGGGCGTACCCGGCGACATGGCCATGCGCCTGGCCACCGCGACAATTGCCGGATCTGCAGCCTTGATGGCGGGCAGTGAAAGCGCGCCGGAAGACCTTCGCCGCGCCGTGACCTCGCCCAATGGCGTGACCCAGGCTGCTCTCGACGTCTTGATGGATGAGCCAGGATTGCCATCTCTATTTCGAAGGGCGCTTGAAGCTGCGGTGAAACGCGACCGAGAGCTGTCTCGCGAAGCAGAGAAAGACTGACCCCCGTGCATGACCCCGCCGAGTTAATCGAAAAAGGCCTAACTGCACTATTGGAGCTGGCCGAAGAGCATCCTTATGAGAACCTGACCTTGGCCGACATTGCCGAGCAGTCGGGTGTCGCACTTTCAGACTTTCACGGTGTTGCGACGAAACAAGCGCTTTTGGACGCGATGGAGCCGCATTTCGACAAGGCAATGTCCAGCGAAGGCATTGATCGCACTGAAACTCCAAGGGAGCGTCTTTTCGATGTAATCATGTTGCGGTTCGAAGCGATGGAGCCACACCGCGATGGCTTGTTGTCAATCATGTCGTGGCGTGACCGGCAGGCGCTTCAGCTCGCGAAACTGGTTGCAGCACGCAAGGCGAGCGCCGATTGGGCGCTGATCGCGGCTGGTCTGGATGGCGAAGAAAGCGTGCCAACCGATGTTCGTGCGATTGGCCTAGCCTGGGTAATCGGAAAGACTGAACGCGCTTGGCGCAAGGAAACCGATCCAGGTTTCGCCCGTACCATGGCAGCCTTGGACGGCGAATTGCGCAAGATGGAAGAGCGCGCCGGTTGGCTCAATCGATTCACGTCATCGCGCCGCGATGAGCCGTCATCCTCAGACAAGGTCTACGAGCCGTTCCAGTAAATCAGCTGGGCTCAACAGTCGCCGATCCGTTTGCCGGTGACCGTTCCCGACATAGCGACATTCCCCATTGGACTTGTGCCAGTGGCATCGATCGAGGTGGTTGCGGAGTTCCCGTCGCCTGACACGTTCGTCGTCATTTCGCCGTCCATTGTCATCCCTTGAGACGAACATGAAAGAACAGCCGTCACCGAATTGCCAGTCTGCTTGAGATCGGTCACCGTGCAGCCGTCCTCGGTTAGGTCGCTCAGATCCAACGTAGCATCTTCTTCTGTGACGCACTCCTGATCGGTTTTCACTTGGGCGGGAATGGACATGGTCTGGCCACCCATATCCATCTCAACGGCGATGTTGGCGGTGTTTTCCCACATGCCTGGTGTGATTTCGAGCGTTACGTCCTGGGCCAGGGCTGTACTCGCTGCGCTTACGGCAAACATACAAGCGATAAATGAGCGTTTCATGTCGGTGTCCCTCCGATGGTTGCGCTGAAAATCTCTCTCCGACGCGGCAATGTCCAGAGCCGCGCTGCAGCTTGCGTCTTTATCCTCCTTCGAAGGCGGCTAGTGTGGAGCCCATGTTTCGCCTTTTTAGCGCGGCGTTTTTCGCCGCCACCCTTTCTGCCTGCATTGTGACAGCTCCGGCCAAAGGTCTTTGGGCGGGCGCGAAATTCGCAGGAAAAACTGTGTATTACACCGGCAAGGGGGCCTACCAAGTCGGAAAGTTGACCGTGCGCGTGGCCGATGGCGTGCTCGATGGCACAGAACGCACATTGCGCCTGATCATCCTGACCGCTGACGCCACGGGCGCTGTGGCACGCTCTACCCGCGAGATTAGCGCCGCTGCGCTTGAGGCAGAGTTGTACGCACTGGAGCGCACGGCGGGCGTGATTGAAGTGATCATTGAGCGGGTCAATTGACCATGAATCCACCACCTAAAAGGCTTCAACCCGATGATTTCAATAGGCCATAGAGTTCATCTTTCAGCACCATTCGGCGCGTGCGGAGGTCTTCTTCGTGGGGCGGGCGAATTGGTTCCACATCGGTTTCAGCGCGGTGACCGGCGCGGTTCACCTCGTGATATTCGCTTGCCAGTTTCGCAAAGTATGCATCGGTGGTTTTCAAAGCGTGGATCTGGTCGGCCGGGTCGGGAGAATCTTCGGCAAGCTGGTGGGGTGTGTGGGACATGCGGTGCGCTCCTGAGGGGGTGATGTCGCCGCCATTGCAGACGAGCAAACGCGTGATGTCAGTACGCGGCTCTACGTAGTCACGTGGAGGTGAGTTGCACCCGCCGAGAAGCGGTTTAGGTAAGGATCAACAATACGGAGTGTTTCCATGCGTATAGTCCTTTCCGCCCTTGTCGTGTCTTTGCTTGTCGGCCCCGCGCTGGCGCAAGATCTGCCGTCCACCGATGTTGAAACGGTTGACCTAGGCAATGGAGTCTACGCCCTGATCACCAACCGGGCTGGCAATGTTGGCGTGCTTGCAGGTGACGATGGGGTGTTCATGGTCGACACGCAAATGGCGCCGTTCGCGCCAGCGCTTGATGAGGCCCAGCGTGCCGTATCAGGCGGCGATGTGAACATCGTTCTGAACACTCACCTGCACGGCGACCACGTGCTGGGCAATAGATACTTTGCCGAGCAAGGCGCCATTGTGCTTGCTCATCCGAATGTTCGCCCCGGCCTTGTGACCCCAGCCACCAGCCAGCTTTCCGGCCGCACGCCCGATCCTCTCGGTGAGGGCTTCCTGGCTGATGTGGAGGTCACAAGTGGGGATGCGGTCACCCTCAACGGCATCACCGCGCGGCTCTATCACGAGCCGGATGCGCACACAGATGGCGATATCTGGGTCCACTTCGAGGAAGCTGATGTCATTCATACCGGTGACCTGCTGTTTTCTGGCTTCTTCCCGTATATCGACCTGGACAATGGTGGCACCGTGCAGGGTTTCATCGCGGCCATGCAGTCTATTGTTGATGTGGCGGGCCAAGATACGGTCATTATCTCGGGCCACGGCCCAATCAGCTCTGAGGCCGATCTGGAAGCATCAATTGCCATGTTGGAAGCCAGCTATGAGCGTATCGAAGAACTGGTAAAGGGCGGCCTGTCGCTGGATGATATTCAGGCCGAAGACCCGCTGGCCGACTTTACGCCAGATTGGAACTGGAGTTTCATCACAACCGAACGGATGGTCTGGACGATCTACCGAGATCTTACCGGCAAGACCGTTTAGGGCTAACCCCGCCGCACCACAAATCCGGCACGCGGGAAGTGCAGGTGAAGCGTTTCGCAGCGTTCATCCACGCGTTGGAGGATGATGCACTGGTCGTCTGCGTGCACCAGCGTGCCCTCAACCCAGACCTTGCCCATATCCGCCGGTGACACTGACACGTCTTCGCCCAGCACCAGGCCCTGCGGCTCCAGCCGGTCAACGGTTGCCGCCTTCAGACGCGGGCCTGCCGCAGCGGCGATGTCCAGTGCGTCTGCTGCTGAGATCTCCTCAGGTGTTTGACCGTCGGACTCACCCATTCGGGTAAACCAGTCGCGCGTGCGCGGGGCGGCTTCGAAACAGGCATCGAGAAACTCTGGCACGCGACCGTGCATGAACCAGAGATTCATATAGGCATGCACATCGCACAGACCGGGCTTGGTCGAAATCAGCCAGTTTCCCGCGCCCGAGCCGCGCCCGCCCTCCAGCCGCTCCTCGATCTGCATGAGATGAGCGCGCCATTGATCGCGCATCATCGGTGCCACTTCGGCGAGCTTGTCGCGGTCGAGAGACACGCCAATGAACGCCTCGCGATCCTTTCGGAAATCCTCTGGCAAGTTGTCACCAGCCGCGCCAAATATCACCATGCAGGAATTGGGAAACCACACCCGGTCGGTCCAATGGGCTACCATTTTGCACAGTCCCTCGTGGCCAGGCAGATAGAGAGGCGGCATGGGAAAGCGACGTTCCAGCTCCATCAGGATCATCGCGGTGTCGCAGTAAATGTCAGCGCCGATCTGCATAACCGGTGTTGAGCGATAGCCGCCTGTCAGGGGCATGAGGTCGGGCTTGGGCAGGATGCGCGGAATATCTACCTTGGCCCAGGCAAGGTTTTTCAGGCGAACCGCCAATCGAATCTTTTCCGCGAACGGTGATTCAGAGAACTGATGCAGGATGATGCTGCGGGCGTCGGCCATGGATTGCCCCTCCGATTGGCGAAACACTGACTATGACGCGGGTTTGCGGCTTGAGGGAAGAGTGCTCGTCAATGCATCAGCGACTTGCGCATCCTTGTACGGGCGGTGAAACTGCCCGAAACGCCGAAAAGGAACGCGTCCCATGTCTCCATTCGCCAAGTTTTCCGGCGCAGCCATTGCGCTTGTCCTTGTTTCAGGCTGCGCGACCGTGCCGGAACCTTGCACAGCCGATTGGGTCGACTACCAGATCGAGCAAGTGACAAGACCGTTCATTGTCGAACACCGACGGGAGCTTCGAACGCTTCGTGATCTGGCAGGCGATCTTGAGAATCCAGACATCATGACTGCGTTCCGGCTAGCCGGTCAGGCCGATAATATCGTGATGATGGTTGAAGACTTCCGCGACACCGCCGTCCCCGACATTCGCGCTGCTGTGGCCCAGTGCGATCAGCCGCGCGCAGCGACGAAACTGCTTGCAGACATGCTTCAACGTGAAGGCGTTGACTCCGGTGTCATCCGCTGGATCGAAGCGCTCGGCGTACTGGTGGACGACGCCTAGATCTGCAAACCTTTGGGTGCGATGCGGTCTAGTTCTTCTAAGAGTTCCGGGGAAGTGGGCAGCACTTTTCGCCCCTCCAGGTCGAACGTAACCGCAACAGCCTCACAGGTCATCCACGGCCCCCCTGTCGTCGGGTCCAGCATCCAATGCACCAGGGAATGCGTTTTCTCCCCGGCCGTGTGTAGAGAGGTGTGGACCTGAAACTTGTCACCGGCCTTGGGCCACCGACGATAGTGCAGCATGTATTCGAGAACAGCCGCGCCCATGGGTTTGTTGCCAGCCGCATGTGCAACAGATTTTCGCCATTCATACAGCAGGTTAGGAACGCTATCGGAGATGCGGCCCATGAACCATGGCGCCCACATCGTGCCGAACGCATCACAATCTGAGGGGCGCACCATGCCCAGGCCAATCATGGGAGCGCCGATTTGGTCTGCGACAACGACCGTCACGTCATCGTCGGGCAATATGGCTTCATCCGGGTTCAGGCTACGTGGCCGGGTTTCGTCTGGCGGCGTATCGACAAGGGATTCCAGAGCCGCCTTCGAACGTTTTGACCAGGGAAACCGCTTCTGGCTTTTTGCGACGGCATGGACGAGATGGGTTCGAAACGCTGCCGAAACTGAGCCATCGCCGTGGCGCATCTCCTGGTAAACCTCCACCCAGTCTTCGCCATAGTCGATGACGCACCCCGTCATTGTAAGCGGCCTGCCGGGCAGAACTTCGCGCATGTATCGAATGTGGTGACGTGTCGGGATCAGCGTGCCCGGCGCTTGTGGAGAAAATGCATCCGGCAGCTTTATGGCCCCGGCAAAAGCGCCAAGCCCTTCCATGGCTTTTTCAACATAGACGCGCACATTCATGTGCCCCATCTCGTCGCAGTCCCATGTGTTCGCGCTGCCTTTCCAGAGGGGGATCATTTTAGTGTCGTCCGATCTCGTTGATGAGCGTTTCCATGCTGGATTGGGCCGCAAGGTACTTTTGGGCGCGGTGGAAATCACCACGCAGCTCTGGTTTGAGCGCCGACTTGGCGGCTGCCGGATCGGCATTCGCCAACTCGACAAATATGGCAAGGTCCAACAGCCACTCTCTTTGGCTGAGATAGCCAAGGCGATTTGTTTCCCAGCCTTGGGAATCAAAATCTGTGAACTGCCGGAAATTAAACGCTGCATTCGCTCCAAAGACGCCGAAGCCAAGAAAACAGCTGGTAACGTCTGTTGCGGGTTCGATGTAGCGGATGCCCTCAGGCGGCGGGTACTTGAACGTGCCATTGAGATAATGGCCAAGCTCATGTGCCAGCGTCGCAATCAGTCGGATCGGGTCGTTCAACAAGTCAGGGTCGTAAGTGATTTGACCCCGATTGCCATGGGCTGAAAATGTGCCTGCTGGATGACTGCCGTTTTGCACGTGGCCTAGCGCAGACACGCGGCCGGCAAGGCGTCGTTGGGGCACAAGTCTGATCTGCCAATCGTCCATGCGCGCCGCTTGCTTTATGCAGTCCAGAATGAACTCTGCGCGCACGTGACCCTCTGTATCCGTCTTTGGGAAGAAATCGTTTGTCGGCAGCACGAGCGTGGAATGTTGTAAGTCTTCAAGTCCACCCGTCGCATCGATGAGCCAAGCCCAACACTTCAGATGCCAGGTGGCAACATCGCTATCGATGAATTCTGATTTGAAAAACATACATTCTATCCAATCACCCCGGTGATTGCTGCTCTGGCGGCCAGTGTTGGAGACATCAAATGTGTGCGCCCACTGCGCCCCTGACGGCCTTCAAAATTGCGGTTCGACGTGGACGCACACCGCTCGCCCGGCGCCAGAATGTCGGGGTTCATGCCGAGGCACATGGAACAGCCCGGCTCACGCCATTCAAAGCCTGCTTTCATGAAAACAAGATCGAGTCCTTCGTCTTCGGCCTGGGCGCGCACGAGGCCGGAGCCCGGCACCACCATGGCCCGCACGCCATCAGCAACGCGTTCACCTTTTGCGATCGCTGCCGCCGCGCGCAGGTCTTCAATGCGGGAATTGGTACACGAGCCGATGAACACGCGCTGGACCGGTACGCCGACGATCTGTTGCCCGGCCTCAAGGCCCATATAGTCCAAAGCACGTGTGATCGCGGCCTTCTGCACAGGGTCTGTGGCATCTGCTGGTGACGGTACACGGCCAGATAGCGCAATGGCCTGTTCCGGACTGGTGCCCCAAGTGATGGTGGGCTCAACGGCGGCGCCGTCAATGCGCACGATCTGATCCCACCCCGCATCCGCGTCGCTGCTGAGGGTCTCCCAATAGCTGCGAGCGGTTTCCCAGGCGCCAGCTTTCGGCGCAGCTGGACGTCCCTGCATGTATGAGAATGTCGTCTCGTCAGGCGCGATCAGGCCGGCGCGGGCACCGCCCTCGATGGAGAGGTTGCACAACGTCATCCGCCCTTCCATGGACAAGGCGCGCATCGCCTCTCCGCGATACTCCACGACATGACCGGTGCCACCAGCTGTGCCAATTTCTGCGATGATGTGCAGGGCGAGGTCTTTGGCTGTAACGCCTTCTGCCAATTGGCCGGAAACCTCAATCGCCATGTTCTTCGCCTTGCGGGCCCGCAGGGTCTGAGTCGCGAGTACATGTTCGACTTCTGACGTGCCGATTCCGTGAGCAAGCGCGCCGAATGCGCCATGGGTGGAGGTGTGGCTGTCGCCGCACACGATCGTCATGCCGGGTTGGGTGCGTCCTTGCTCCGGGCCCACCACATGGACAATCCCGTTGTTGATGTCGCCCATGGGGAAAAACTCGATGCCGTGATCTGTGACATTGCGCGTGAGTGTCTCAAGCTGTTTGCGTGCGTCGGGGTCCTTTACGCCAGCTAAGCCGAGCGCCTGGCCTTCCGTCGGCGTGTTGTGGTCTGCAACCGCGAGTGTGAGATCAGGTCGGCGCACCGGGCGCCCCTTTTCGCGCAGGCCAGAAAAGGCCTGAGGCGTGGTTACTTCATGGATCAGGTGTAGGTCGATGTACAAAAGGCCTTCACCGGAATCAGTATCGGAGTCGACCAGGTGCGCATCCCAGATCTTGTCATAGAGTGTTTTGCCAGCCATGGCTGCGTGTTCCTTTTTGAGGATGCGGAAGAGACCAAGCCGCGCCAGAAATTGCAACCCATCGGATAGGGCGATGAGCGAACAGGACGGAATTGTCGTCAGTAAAGACCAGATTGCCTATGTGGCGCGCGAACTCCGACGCGGAGTCATGCCGAACTTGCTGCGTGCCAGCCTGCGCACCGCAAAATGGCCGGAAGAGCAGATCAGGGCTTTGATGGGACCGGCTTTCGACGGGGTCATCTCCGCTGAGGACGTCGACTATGAGGCGATCTATACGTCCCGGATAACAGCGTTGGCTGAAACCCACGCAGATATTCGTCCAGCTACAACCAGCAAAGCACAGGTTTACACCTGGAAGAACTTCCTACGACCAGAAATCTGCGATCAGCTGGTGGCCCGGACCGAGCAGATGTGGCGCGATTCCACCGTTGTCGACGTTTTTGCCGACCCCAAGATCCGCACCAGCAAATCAGCTGATATTGGCGGCGTTGGTGATCCATTGATCTTCCAGCTCGACCAGTTGATGGCCGAAGCCCTGGGAATCCACTGGTCGTACAGCGACCCCTCACAAACCCAGCGCTACCAGGCAGGCCAGGAATACAAAGCCCATCATGACTATTTCGCGCCCGGCACCCGCGATTATCAGGTGCATTGCCAGGACAGAGGCCAGCGCACCTGGACCTTCATGGTCTACCTGTCTGATGTCGAGGAGGGCGGTGGCACTCGGTTTCGCAAACTCGAAAAAACGTTCATGCCCAAAAAAGGATCAGCGGTGATCTGGAACAATCTTAACCGAGACGGTTCGGTCAATCCGTGGACTCTTCACCATGGAATGAAGGTGCGCCAAGGCACAAAATACATCGTCACAAAGTGGTTTCGTGAGCGCGGCTGGGGCCCAATGCGGTTCAGCGACCGCGAAGAGGCAGGGACAATCCAAGCGCAGCGATGATCTCTTCATGCCAGGTTTCTCTTTGTGGATCCCAGGCCTGAAAAGCGCTGGCAAAGCCCCAATGGCACCAAGCAAAACCAGCCGCCTCGGACTGTTCTCGCACCGCCCTCACCCAACTGGCGCGTTCTGTCATGCTGACGCCCCGGTAGACCCCAAACTCACCGACGAGAACTGGCAAACCGTCGTGCGCCGCTTTCTCTGTCGCCTCACTGAAGTGCGCTGCCAGCGTCTTGATATGGCTATCGCGTGAACCCCATTCAGGGCCGAAACTCGGTGGATCATCGAGGAAGCTTGCCCCCTCATGGGTGAGTTCATAGGGCTCATAGTAGTGGAAAGTGGTCATCAACCGGTTGTCATCCGTTGGCCAGTCGGCGTCGAGCCAGCCGCCCAAGCTGCCCCACTCGGCCGATCCCAAGACAACCCAGCGGTCAGGATGCTTCTGGCGCACAATCGATAGCAATGCCGAATTGATCGCTGGCATATCTTCGACCTGGATCTGGTCGCGCGGTTCATTGATCAATTCGAAGATCAATTGGTCCGGCGCGTTGGCATAATGGGCTGAAAGCTGCCGCCAGATCGCTTCCAGACGCGCGAACTCGCCGCCGGGGTCGCTGTACAGGGCATCGAAGTGATGCACGTCCAATACGACGTTGAGGTTCGCCTGGAAGGCTTGATCCAGCACGTGGTCTACGCGGGCTAGCAGGTCCGGCGAAATCTCGAAGTCCGGCGCGTGTCCGGTATAGGCCGACCACTTCACAGGCAGGCGCACCGTGTCGAAACCAATGTCAGCGATGAGCTGAATATGCTGGTCTTCAATGACGTAGCCCCACTCGCCTTCAACAGGGGCTTCCAACGCGTTCGACAGGTTCACGCAGCGCTGGATCGGCGCTTCGGCGATGTCAGCGCGCTCTACCGGAGCGGGGGCAGCACGACCGGTGCAAGCTACCAACATCAACAACACAGGGATAAAAAGGGATCGTGACATCTGCTAGGTCTCCACGCCGAGACACCCTCATCCGGCCTTGGACCTTTTTGCAAGCTAAGGCCTAAAGAAAGGACTGACCATGTCCAGCGATATCGAAGCCTACTTTGAAAAACAGGACACACCTGTGAAAGCCATCGCCCTTGCGATGCGCGAACGCGTGGAGACGCTTGGGCCTCATCTCATCTGCAAACTGGCGTGGGGCTTCCCATGCTGGTCTGGCCATGAGCGCATCATCTCCGTTATTGCCCATTCAAGCCGCTGCAATCTCCAGCTCTTTTACGGCGCGGCGCTGGCCCCGAAGTTCGCGCGTATAGAGGGCACTGGAAAATCGCTGCGACATGTAAAAGTACACAGTTTGGCAGACGTCGATGGTGGCCTTGATGACATTATCGGCGCCGCAATCTCACTCGATGCCACCGACCCGCAGAGAGTCCGCTAGCGCCCCTTGCTTCAGTGTATTGCGGCCTATCTTATCAGGAGAGATGCAGGAGACCCCCACGCACAAGACGCTTTTTGGCTGCCTGTGGCGCCAATATGGACAGTCCCGATACGGCAGGCGCTGAGCCAGCAGCTGCTGAACCCATTTTGCAGACGACGAACGAGGCCGATGACATGTCTTCCCCAACCCAGTTCACGTCGATCACAGGCCAGCCACTGTCGCTCAGCGATTATGCGGGCAAGGCCGTCCTGGTTGTGAACACGGCGTCCAAATGCGGCTACACCCCGCAATATGAGGGACTTCAGGCGCTTTGGACCGAATATCAGGGTCAGGGCCTGGTCATCGTCGGTGTGCCATCGGGTGATTTTGGCGACCAGGAGTTTGGAGAAGAGGCCGAAATCAAGGCTTTCTGCGAGATCAACTTCGGCGTCGATTTCCCGCTCACCTCCCGCAATGTTGTTACAGGTGATGCGCGCCATCCCTTCTTCGCCTTGGCTGAAGACGCCCTTGGAGAGGCCGCCGTACCGAAGTGGAACTTCCACAAGATCCTGCTCGACACCATTGGTCAGCCCGTGGATGCTTTCCCATCCAGTGTTGCGCCCCGCGACCGCGCCGTCGTCAACGCCATCAA
>JBCCAA010000062.1:0-16139 GCA_039815055.1 Pseudomonadota bacterium
GAGCGGACCGAGCAACTCGCTGAGATCGTTGCGCCCGTACTGGCCAAGGGCGACCGTGCTGAGCTTGAACGCCTCGTCACATCCTTCACAGACAAACAGGTGGCGGTATTTACCAGTGAAGGCGGTCTGTTGGCCGGCACCGAATTCAACCTTACCACAACGCCTCATCACACGGTTGAGGTGATGTCGGGCGGTCGGGTTGTGGGCAAGCTTGAAACTGCGCGCCTTGTCGGCGCTGGTCTTTCCATCCCTCTGGAAGGAATTCTGGGCCTTGTGTTCGTTGCTGTGATCCTGGCCATGGCGTCTGGCGCATTCTTTGGCGGCTATGCGGCGCGCGGTGCCCACGAATTGACACTCCTTGCCGATGATTTTCGCAGAGGCCGTGTAGACAAGATTGCAGACGGTGGCACCGACAATTTCGTTGAATTCCGTCGAGTTCGCCAGGCGTGGCAGCGCGCCATTTCCCGCGTCCAACGCGAAGCCGATGACATGAAGAGCCGGGCTTACACCAGTGCTGTAACAGGCCTGCCGAACGCTACTGCGTTGGACGAGGCGCTGGCCCGGGCGTTGCTGTCGTCCAGCTTCGATCAACCGCTTGCGCTCATCCGGCTTGAGTTCGATGAGTTTGACAGCGCCTGCGAGGGGTTTGGTAGCGAGACAGGCGAGCAATTTCTGAAAGAGGCCGTCAAGCGGATCCAGAGCGAGTTGACGGTTTTGGCGAACCAAAGCGCGCTCGACATGTCCTCGGCACTCTTGGCCCAAACCCGTCAGGACGGGCTGACAATACTGTTGCCCGATGTGGCGGGCCGTCAGGATGCTTCAATGATCGCCCGCGCCTTGCGCAGCGCATTTGCAGCGCCGCTGGACGTTGAAGGTTGCACACTGACGCTCGGTATCTCTGGCGGAATTGCGATGGCGCCCGAAGATGGGTCACGAGCTGGCGATCTGATCCGGCGGGCCGACACGGCCATGCGGAGCGTTCGCGAAGACGATAAAAAGGGCTTTCGGTTTTATGCCCCTCGTCTCGACCGGGTGGCAAAAGGCCGGTTGCAGTTGGAAACCGAAATGCGCGACGGCATCGCTGGTGGCGAATTTGTACCCCACTTCCAGCCCAAGATTGATTTTCGCACCGGTCGTATCAGCGGTTGTGAAGCGCTGGCCCGTTGGCAGCGCCCCGGTGGGAGGTCGGTTTCGCCCGGTGCGTTCATTCCGGTGGCAGAAGAGACTGGCCTGATCGAGCAGATCGGCGAGACCATCCTGCGCCAATCCTGCCAGGCGGCTGCAGGATGGTTGCGGGAAGGTCTGGCTTTGTCCTTGGCGGTGAATGTGTCTCCCGTTCAGCTGAGCCAGCCGGGTTTTAGAGATCTGGTGCTGTCGGCCCTGACCGAGGCAGGGCTTCCGCCATCCTATCTCGAGCTTGAAATCACGGAATCCATGGCAATTGAGAACCCTGACGCCTTCAAAGAGGCCCTGGGCCCACTGAAGGCGATGGGCGTTCGACTGGCGGTGGATGACTTCGGCACCGGCCATTCCAATCTCGCCATTCTGTCTCGGCTGAACTTCGACGTGTTCAAGATCGACCGCCAGTTCATTCAGGCCGTCGACCGGGACAATTCGGCGCGTCCTATTGTTGAGATGATCCTGGCCATGGCAGAGAGTCTTGGCTTGGAAACGGTGGCCGAAGGGGTCGAAACGCCCGCTCAAGCTCGCTTTCTGCGCGCGCGCGGATGCACAAAAGCCCAAGGCTTCCTGTATGCGACGCCGCTGCCAGAGACAGATTTCGTCGCGTTCGCCACAGCGTGGGAACAGCGCCGAAAGCGCCGAAAGCGTGACCATCGTACAAGCTGAATGCATTGCCTCTTGCGCGTGAACCCCTTGCGCTCGGGTGATTGCTCGTCCATATCGTTATTCGATGATAACTCACTCTGATCCCAATGCCTGGTATGGCACAACCATCCTGGCCGTTCGCACGCCCTCGAAGCTCGTCTTGATTGGCGATGGCCAGGTGTCGTTTGGCCAGACCGTCATGAAGGGCAATGCCCGTAAGGTTCGACGTCTCGCTAACGATAAAATCGTGGCGGGCTTTGCCGGTGCCACGGCCGACGCCTTCACTCTTTTTGAGCGGTTGGAAGAAAAGCTTGAGCGGTTCCCGGCCCAGCTCATGCGCGCAGCTGTTGAACTCGCCAAAGACTGGCGCACCGAGAAATATCTACAGAAACTGGAAGCCATGTTGATCGTGGCCGACGCGGAAGTGACACTCGTCATTACCGGTAACGGCGATGTACTGGAGCCAGAGCACCCTGTTGTGGCCATCGGCTCTGGCGGCAGCTTTGCGCAGGCCGCGGCGCGCGCGCTCATTGACTATGAAACCGATGCCCGGATCATCGGCGAGAAGGCCATGACCATCGCTGCCGACATTTGTATTTACACCAACAGCGCCTTCACGGTGGAAGAGATCGATGTTTGATCGCAATGACCTGAAGGCCGCCCAAGACGCCGGGGTTCTCGATGGCGAGACCATTGCGCGGTTTGAAGCTTTCATGGTCCAGCGTAGTGGCAGTGATGCGGCGATGGGGGACGGCGAATCCCTGAAATTCCTTGCCAATCTCAACGATGTTTTCCTGTCGATCGGCATCGTCTTGCTCATCATCGGAATCGCCACGTTCTCTGGCACCTTTTTTCTGCCCAGCAATCCTTCCGCTTTGGGCGCCGCCATGGCGCTGGTGCCGCCGGCGGCTGCGGCATGGGCGCTCGCGGAATATTTTTGTGCGCGCCGCCGGCTACTTCTACCTTCCATTGTGCTGTGTCTGGCATTTTGCGGCAGTGTTGGCGTCGCAGCGTCGCTGTTGTTTGGCGAGAATGCCGTGCGCGATATTGAGACTGTGACGGGACCGCTTCGCGCGCTCGGCAATCTTGGTGTGGTTGGAGGTCTTTCGACCGCTGGTGCGGCCCTCGCCTTCTTCGCCCGCTTTCGTCTGCCTTTTGCTTTGTTTGTGCTGGCCCTCGCCCTTGCCGCAGCGGCTTATGCCGGCATGGCCTTCTTTGGCGACACCCGCATGGTAATTGGCGGGACGCTGGCGCTTTTGATTGGCCTTGGCACGTTGGCCATCGCGATCGTGCTCGATATGGGCGATCCCAAACGTACCAGCCGGCAAGCAGATTTTGCCTTCTGGCTCCATCTCGCCGCCGCGCCGCAGATCATTCTGGGCCTGCGGGGAATGACGTTCGGCTTTTTCGGCGCCGATACCGGCACGGCAAGTGCCATCATAGCGCTATGCGCTCTACTCGGCTTCGCGGTGATCTCTCTGGCGCTAAACCGCCGCGCGCTGATCGTTTCCAGCTTGCTGACCTACGGCCTTGCGATCTCAGCGATTGCCTCGGACCTCGGCCTGGGCGCGCTCAATACCACAATCGTGACATTGCTCATTCTTGGTGGCGCTGTGGTGCTGATCGGTGGAGGCTGGTCTACAGCCCGGCGGGTCGTTCTTTCGGTGCTTCCTCGCGGTGGATTGTTCGACCGGCTGTTTCCACCTGAGCCGAAAGCCTTGGCAACTGGCTAGTGTCGGCCCTATGTGAGCGCCCATGACAGACCTCACCCCTCGCGAAATCGTTTCTGAACTCGACCGCCACATCGTTGGCCAATCGGCTGCCAAGCGCGCCGTCGCCATTGCTCTGCGCAACCGCTGGCGTCGCAAGCAGGTTGGCGGGGATCTGGGCCAGGAGATTACACCCAAGAACATATTGATGATCGGGCCAACCGGTGTTGGTAAGACCGAAGTGTCACGCCGACTTGCGAAGTTGGCCAAGGCACCGTTCCTGAAAGTTGAAGCCACCAAGTTCACCGAAGTTGGCTATGTTGGCCGCGATGTCGAGCAGATCGTTCGCGACCTTGTTGAAGCCGCCATCATCATGGTGAAAGAGCAGAAACGAGAACAGGTTCGCGCCCGAGCCGAAGACGCCGCAGAAGAACGCCTGTTAGACGCATTGGTCGGTGAGAACGCTCAATCTTCCACGCGTGAGGCATTTCGCGGAAAACTGCGCGCCGGCGACCTGGACGATAAACCGGTTGACCTTGAATTGGCCGATACGTCGAATCCGATGCCAATGATGGACCTTCCCGGCGCTGGCGGATCCATGGGGATGGTCAATATCGGGGACTTGTTCGGAAAGGCCATGGGCGGGCGCAAACGCCAGGTCCGCACCACAGTTTCCGAGGCCTACAAACCCTTGCTCGACGAAGAAGCCGACAGCCTGCTGGACGAAGACCAGATCATCCGAGAAGCGGTCCAGGCCGTTGAGCAAGACGGCATCGTTTTCCTCGACGAGATCGACAAGGTTGCCGCTCGCAAGGATCGCGGCGGCGCCGATGTTTCCCGCGAAGGCGTGCAACGCGATCTCCTGCCGCTCATCGAAGGCACCACCGTCACGACCAAACGCGGCGCGGTGAAAACCGACCACATCCTCTTCATTGCTTCGGGCGCTTTCCATATCGCCAAGCCGAGCGACCTGTTGCCCGAACTTCAGGGCCGGCTTCCCATTCGCGTCGAGCTGGACGCCCTGACGCGCGATGATATGCGCCGTATCCTGGTGGAGCCCGAAGCGAGCCTCGTGAAACAGCATGTTGCCTTGATGGAGGCTGAAAGCGTCACGCTGAGCTTCACCGAAGATGCCATTGATGCGTTGGCCGACATCGCGGTGAAGGTGAACGACACAGTTGAGAATATCGGCGCCCGGCGGCTACAGACCGTCATGGAGCGTCTGGTCGATGAAATCAGTTTCGAAGCACCCGACCGAGGCGGCGATGAGATTGAAATCGACGACGTCTATGTGGAAAAAATGCTCACTGGCCTGGCCGGAAACACCGACCTGTCGAAGTTCATTCTCTAGCGCTCAGGCTTTCTCACCACGCTCCAATTGCATCAGGCGCAACTCGATCTTCTTCAACTCGCGCAAGACACCGAGGTGGTTGATCCTGTCCCACATCCATTGTTTCAGCGCGATCTGCATGGTCCAGGCCGCCCAGGCTGCGCCGGCCCAGAGCAGCATGGCCTGGGTGTCATCTGCTACAATGAACTTGTAAGCGAAGTAGAGACCCGCGCCGGTGGCTGCGACGACAAAAGTGTTGGCAACCCACGTCCACGCCGCCATCGGGCCTCGAAAGAGGTGTGTCATCTGATTGAACAGGCCTTGGCCGTCTTCCAGGTCTCGTAAAAATGCCTTGTCGTCCTCGCTCAGATTTGCCCGAAGGCGGTCATCGAAGTCAGACATCATCGTCTCCTTTCAAGAGTGATTTCAGGTGTTTGCGCGCATGAAAGATGCGCGACTTCGCCGTGCCGACTGGCACCTCCATCGCCGCGGCAACCTCGATGAGGCTGAGGCCTTCGGCGAAGAAGAGGGTGGCGGCAATGCGGTGGTCCGGCGATAGAGCGTCAAAGGCGCGTTGGATGTCGCTGACCGTACCGTCCGGTGCACGGGGCGCGGGAGGCTCTTGCTCCGGCAGTTCAGCGAAACGGGCCCGTCGGGTTTGCACGAATGAAATCTGGTCGGCGCATTTCCGGCGCAGAATGCCGAACGCCCAGGCCGGGAACTTTGCCGGATCCGACAACCGCGGCAGTCCGCGCACGATTCCTGCCCAGGTTTCCTGCACCACCTCGCGCGCCGCGTCTGCTTCACCGGTGAGGCGACGCGCCGTGGCCAGCAAGCGCGGCTGCCAGCGAGCGGCCAACCGCTCAAGCGCGCGCCGGTCACCAGACTGCACATGCAGGACGAGCAATTCGTCGAATACGCGGCTGTCGTCGCCATGGGCCAATCGGTCAGTGTTTCCCGTTGCTAGTTGGGAAGTCTGCCGGGCGCCGCGAAAGGTTCAAAGTAGTGTGAGTTTTTTTAGCAGATACACATCCGGACAAAGGCGAGCTGAGAGCAATTGAGAAATGGGCTGCGCTTAACGCAATGCGGCTACATTTCGAATTGAAACCTGGTTTGCGCTACCGAGGCCGCCTCGACACACTCGCTTTGTTTTCTTGTTCGACTTCGCGTTCCGTTCTGGCAAAATCGTCCCAGCCGACCCAAACCGCACTTTCGCGTGCCCCCTTGGACGGCTTCTTCACAACTGGAGACGGATCCAATTCATAGAATTTCCCCATCGCCAAATCGGACTCTGGACCGTCAATGCGAAACTCCTGATATTCACGAAAGTTTGCGCCAGTTTCGACCAACTGGCCACTCAACATAACGATCACAAAATGATTGGGCAGGCCGCTCACGCGATGTCCTTGAATGGCAACCAAATTGTCATCATCGTCCAGATCGCCGGAATAAATCAGGTCACCTGGATCCAAATCGATATGAAGGCTGAAGGCAGAGTGCGGGAAGACTAGAGAAAGCGTTTTTTCCAATGCGCGCGACCGAAACTTGGGCGGATCAGTCGACAGGTTGAAATTTGCAAAGTTCAACTTCTTAGTTTCGATCCGAACGGCGGGGTCCTTCCCCTCAGGCTGATCGCGGTAGGTCGGCCGACGAAAGAACACTCGAACTTCAACCTGAGACGCTTCCACAGGCAACCTGTTGTAGAACCGGGCTGTCAGAATTGCCCGTCCTCCGCGACGCCAGACAAACAATCGGGGCGCAAACACCGACATGCGAGGCGGGCTCATCAATCGCATGAACAAGATGCTGACGAACATGGCCGGGATTAAGATTCGCAGCACGGCGAAAAAAAGCAGGAAGAGGGACTCCCCTGGACCGGAATAGACTTTCGTCTCCGATCCGACACCCAGAAAAAATAGGGCTGATGATGAGAACGTGTCTACCGGCGTGGTTTCGTCAAACCCTCCCGTAATCCACCGAAGCAAGACCGTCCCGGCGGATACACTTAAAACGGTTATCAAGAAGAGGCATGTCGTCGCTTTGAACGGCGCGCGTAAGACCCACCGTCGAACGAAGGGAATTGAACGTGGGTGTTTCACGAGCCACTTTGAAAACATGGCAACCTTAAACGCCGAGCAGCAGACGTTCTGGATCTTCGAGGTTCTCTTTCACGCGCACCAGGAACGTCACGGCCTCCTTGCCGTCCACAATGCGGTGGTCATAGGAGAGCGCGAGATACATCATCGGCCGGATTTTAACCTCGCCATCAATGGCGACGGGCCGTTGTTCGATGCGGTGCATGCCCAGCACGCCAGATTGCGGCGGGTTGAGGATTGGCGTCGACATCAGCGAGCCATAGACGCCGCCATTGGAGATAGTGAACGTCCCACCCTGCATGTCGCCGATGGCAAGATCCCCATCGCGCGCCAATCCGCCGAGACGGGCAATCTCGCCCTCTACCCCGGCCAGTGATAGCTCGTCACAGTTGCGCACCACCGGTACAACGAGGCCCTTCGGTGTGCCAGCGGCGACGCCAATATCGTAGAAATTCTTGTAGATGATGTCGGTACCATCAATCTCGGCATTCACCGCCGGGATTTCCTGCAGCGCGTTCACACACGCCTTCACAAAGAAGCCCATGAAACCGAGGCGTACGCCATGGCGTTTTTCAAACGCTTCTTTGTATTGCTTCCGCAGGTCCACGATCGCGCCCATGTCCACATCATTGAATGTGGTGAGCATCGCTGCGCTGTTCTGTGCCTCTTTGAGGCGCCGAGCGATGGTCTGGCGCAGCCGGGTCATCTTCACCCGTTCCTCGCGCGGGCCAAGCTCCCGGTTGGCCTTGGCCGAAACGGGTGCTGCCGCCGGCTGCGCTGCGCTACGTTCAAGGAAGCTCAGGGCGTCGCCCTTGGTGACGCGGCCGCCCTTGCCGGAGCCGGGAATACCTGCCGGATCGACACCGGCTTCAGCGGTTACGCGGCGAACCGCTGGAGACACAGGGCGCTCTGTTCCTGCGCCGCTTGCTGCGGGCGCAGAGGTGGCTGCGGCTTTGGCGGCAGGTGTTGGAGCAGGTGCAGTGCTGGGCGCAGACGCGCCGGCGCCTGCAGAGATACGTGCAATCACGGCGCCGGGTATCACGGCATCGCCTTCGGCGACAAGCCATTCAGCAATGGTGCCATCTTCCGGCGCGAAGACCTCAAGCGCCACCTTGTCGGTTTCGATCTCGGCGATGACTTCATTCTTCGCAACAGCTTCACCAGCCGCCTTCATCAAGTTGCCCATGGAGCCTTCTGCAACGCTCTCGCCCATGTCCGGAACGCTGACGTCGACGGTCCCACTTGATGCAGCCGGAGCCGCTGGCGCGGGGGTCGCGGCTGCCGACCCGTTGCTTGCCGGGGCAGATGCTGCCGCTGTGCCGCCCGCACCAATACGCGCCAGAACAGCGCCAATCTCGACCGTTTCGCCCTCATTCGCGACGATTTCGGACAGTGTGCCCGCTTCCGGCGCTGGAACCTCTACCGATACTTTGTCGGTTTCAAGTTCGACCAGAACTTCATCCTTGGCGACCGCATCGCCTGGAGATTTCATCCATTGGCCAACCGTGGCTTCCGTGACGCTTTCGCCCAGCGTCGGGACGTTGATGTCAGTCATGACCTGCTTTGTTCCTTACCTTTCGCCGCCAACCAATTAGTCGGGGGCAACAATCTTGTCACCGACCTCATCGACGGACAGTGCCGCATTGATGAGGTTATCGCGTTCTTCGATGTGACGTGCCATGAGCCCCGTCGCCGTGGACGCCGAGGGCGGCCGTCCAGCATATGTCGGACGGGGTTGTGCGACACCGGCCTGGCCGGCGCACCATTCAATTTCATCGCGGATGAAGGTCCAGCCGCCCATATTTCTAGGTTCTTCCTGGCACCAGACCATCTGCGCATTTGGAAAACGCTTTAGCTCTTTTACGAGGGATTTGCGCGGAACGGGATAGAATTGCTCCACCCGCAGCAAGTAGACATCATCCTCGCCGCGCTCTTCACGCGCTTCGAACAAATCGTAATAGACCTTGCCCGAACACAGCACGACGCGGCGCATCTTTTCGTCAGCTACCAGCTTGACCTTGCCTTCCCGGCCCGGCGTTTCCGCATCATCCCAGAGGATACGGTGGAAGGAGCTGTCAGCGCCCAGATCCTCGATCCTGGACACCGCCAGTTTGTGCCGAAGAAGGGATTTCGGCGTCATGATGATCATGGGTTTGCGGAAATCGCGGTGGATCTGTCGGCGCAGGGCGTGGAAGTAATTCGCCGGCGTCGTCAGGTTGCACACTTGCATGTTATCTTCCGCGCACATTTGCAGAAACCGTTCGAGGCGCGCAGATGAATGCTCAGGGCCCTGACCCTCATACCCGTGGGGCAACAGGCAGACCAGGCCGCTCATCCGCAGCCACTTGCGCTCAGCTGAGGAAATGAACTGGTCGAAAAACACCTGGGCGCCATTCGCAAAGTCGCCGAACTGCGCTTCCCAAAGGACCAGCGTATTCGGGTCTGCAAGGGAGTAGCCGTATTCGAAGCCGAGAACGGCTTCCTCAGACAAAAGCGAGTCGATCACTTCATAGGGCGCCTGACCCTCGCGCATTTCGTTCAGAGGCGTGAATCGGTTCCCGGTTTTCTGGTCGACAAAGTGCGAATGGCGTTGGGAAAACGTGCCGCGCCCGGAATCCTGCCCGGACAGCCGAACCGCGTAGCCTTCATCAAGAAGGGTTGCAAAAGCGAGGTGCTCTGCCGAGGCCCAGTCCATGTTCTGGCCCTCAGAAATCACCCGCCCGCGCGCATCGATCACGCGTTTGAGGGTGCGGTGAAGCTCAACGCCGTCGGGGACCGTGGTGATCGTCTGGCCGAGATTGCGTAGCCGCTCTTCCGACACACCGGTAACGCCACGGCGGTCATCATCATCGGGCAGTTTGAACCCGCTCCATTCACCATCCAGCCATTGGGCTTTCTGGGGCGGCAGCTGTTTGCCCTCATCGAATTGAGCGTCAAGGTAGGCTTCGAAACCCTCATTCTTGGCGGTCACCTCTTCTCGCGTGGTGACGCCTTCTTCGATGAGGCGCCGCGCATAGAGCTTACGGGTTGGCGGGTGTTCCTTGATCTTCTTGTACATGAGCGGCTGGGTAAACATCGGCTCGTCGCCTTCATTGTGCCCAAACCTGCGATAGCAGAACATATCGATGACTACGTCCTTGCCGAACTTCTGGCGGAATTCGGTCGCCACTTTTGCGGCATAGGTCACCGCTTCCGGGTCATCACCGTTCACGTGAAAAATCGGGGCTTCCACCATCAACGCCACATCCGAGGGGTAAGGCGATGAGCGCGAATACATAGGGCTGGTAGTGAAGCCGATCTGATTATTGATGATGAAGTGGATCGTGCCGCCGGTGCGATACCCTGCAAGGCCCGACAAGGCGAACCCTTCGGCTACGACGCCCTGTCCGGCAAACGCGGCGTCGCCGTGCAGCAGCAACGGCATCACCTTGTGACGGTCGAGCGAGCCGGTGTCGCGGTTTTCCATGGCCTGTTTGGAACGCGCACGCCCAAGCACTACCGGGTTCACCGCCTCCAGGTGAGATGGGTTGGCGTTCATGGAAAGGTGAACAGAATTGCCGTCAAATTCCCGGTCAGATGATGCACCAAGGTGGTACTTCACATCACCGGAGCCGAATTCCTCAGCGCCCTGGGTCGAACCGCCCTGGAACTCATGAAAAATCTTGCGATAGGGCTTGCCCATCACCGTGGCGAGCATGTTCAGCCGGCCCCGGTGCGGCATGCCGATAATGATCTCTTCGACGCCGAGCGCGCCACCACGTTTGATGATCTGCTCGAGTGCCGGCACAGCAGCCTCGCCGCCGTCCAGGCCAAATCGCTTTGTGCCGGGATAGCGTTTGTGCAGGAAACTCTCGAAGCCTTCCGCCTCGATCAGCTTCTGCAAGATCGCCATTTTGCCCTGAGGCGTGAATTGAACGCCCTTGTCGACGCCCTCAATCCGCTCTTGCAGCCAGCCTTTCTCCTCGGGATTGGAGATGTGCATAAACTGGATACCCAGCGTGGAGCAGTACGTTCGGCGAAGGATATCGACCATTTGATTGACAGTGGCGTATTCCAGCCCCAGCACATGGTCCAGGAAGATGGGGCGGTCCAGATCGGCCGTTTCAAAGCCATAGGACTTCGGATCGAGTTCCGGTTGGTGTGCTTCGACGTCCATGCCCAGCGGGTCAAGGTTTGCGGCGAGATGCCCCCGGATCCGAAAGGCCCGGATCATCATGATGGCGCGCACGGAGTCTTTGACCGCCTTGGCGATGTCATCAGGAGACGCGGCAGGTTGACGGGCCTCGATCTTCTTTTCGATCTTGGGTTCCAGCGCCGCCCAGTTGCCATCGAACACAGCGACGTCTTCATCGTCTTGGGCGGGCCACTCATCGCGGCCCCAGCTGGCGCCATCGGCGTTGCGCGTGGCATCGTGGGCGTCATCGCCCATCTCTGCGAAGAAATCCCGCCAGCTTTGCGGCACAGAGGATGGGTCCGCGGCATAGGCGGCCTGCATCTGCTCCACGTAAGTGGCGTTGCCACCATACAGGAACAAAGTGTCCAGCATGGCTGTGTTGAGATCGCTGCGGGTGCCCTTCACCGGGCGGGCGTCATCGGCCATGGGTTTGAACCGTTATCCATCCTAATGGCCCTGAAAGCAGGACCAAACTGCCTCACTATGTAGGGATCAACCTACCCCTTAAGAACCTCTACCATGGTCTCGCCCAGTCGTGCAGGGCTTGGGCTGACTTTGATGCCCGCTGCTTCCATGGCTTCAATCTTGGACTCTGCGCCGCCTTCACCGCCTGAAACAATGGCACCGGCATGGCCCATGGTGCGTCCTGGCGGTGCGGTGCGGCCCGCGATGAAACCGGCCATAGGTTTCTTGCGGCCCTTTTTGGCCTCGTCGCGAATAAACTCTGCGGCCATTTCCTCCGCCGAGCCGCCGATTTCGCCAATCATGATGATGCTTTCGGTTTCATCATCGGCGAGGAACATGTCCAGCATGTCGATGAACTCCGTGCCCTTCACGGGGTCGCCGCCAATGCCGACGGCGGTAGACTGGCCGAGGCCCTCATTGGTGGTCTGGAACACCGCTTCATAGGTCAGCGTGCCCGACCGCGAAACGATGCCGCACGAGCCCTTTTTGAAGATTTTGCCCGGCATAATGCCGATCTTGCACTGCTCGGGCGTCAGCACACCGGGACAGTTCGGGCCGATCAGGCGGGAACTCGACTTGTCCAGCTTGGCTTTGACACGCACCATGTCAAGCACGGGCACACCCTCGGTGATGCAGATGATCAGCTCAATGCCGGCATCGATGGCTTCTTCGATCGCGGCGGCGGCGCCGGCTGGTGGAACATAGACAACCGATGCATTCGCGCCGGTGGCTTCTTTGGCATCGCCCGCCGTGGCGTAGATCGGCAATTCGAGGCCCTGATCCGATGTCCAGTGTTGCCCGGCTTTCTTGGGGTGTGTGCCCCCAACCATTTTGGTGCCGAAATACTCCAGCGCCTGGTTGGTGTGGAAGGAACCGGTCTTGCCGGTCATCCCCTGGACGATGACTTTGGTATCTGAATTGACGAGAATGGACATAGTTTACCCCGTGAGTCTGTCGTTACATATCGGCGAACGGATTGATCGCCCGCACGCCGTCAAAGTCTTGACCGTTGTTCAGGTCTTCGGTGAAGATCGTTCCGGCGCCCAGACGCTTGGCCGCCGCAACCATCGCTGCGTCATAGTAGTGAATGCCGTGGCGCTCGCAGAGCCGTTTCGCTGTGAAGAAGATATCGGTATCGATCACAGCACACTCAAACTCCAGAAGATGCGCCGTCCAGACATTGATTGTGTCTTCTGACATGCCAAAGACCGGGTTTCTCATATTGATGTAAAACTCATGCAGCACCTGCACGGACAGGCAAAAATCAGCCTCTCCGACAATGTCTCGAGCGATCTTGGATTTACCGTCATTCTGGGTCGTTGCCGCGTAGATGATGATGTTCGTGTCGAGAAAAGCGTTCGGCATAAAGCGCCTCGCGGTCAAATTTCCAGCCCTTGGGCATCGCTACCGTCGAGCTTTCGCTTAGCTCGACGAGCCGCCGGGCGGCCTCTCGTCGGCGCTGTGTCGTGGTGGAGTTTGCAACCTTGTTGACGAGCAGCTCTCGCACAATTGCGTTCACAGACGTTTTCTCGTCCAACGCAATTCGCCGCGCCTGCTCCAGAAGGTCCTCATCGATCGCCAAAGTTATGTTCTTTGTACCCAAGAGGCGCGCTCCACATATCCTGTGCTCCACATATCCTGTGTGCGTGCCGGAGTCGAGACTTACTGGCTGACAAACACGCGGACTTTCCCCGTCTCGCCATTGTCTTCAATGGTCAGCGCAAAGGGCGGTGTTCGATTTTCCGTGGATTTGAGCACCCAGGTTCGGGCAAACACCGGGGCAAAGTCCATGTCCGCGAAGGGGTCTCCATCAATATGGCGGGCGAGGGCGAACATGTCCTCGAGCGCAGAAGCGCTGACGCCCGAAATCTCCATTGAGCAGGCCACTAGAGTTGTTCCGTATTGCTCGCCCTCATGGACGGCGGCGGTGATCTCTGTGCTGCCGAGCAGGCCTTTGCGCACGTCCGTGACCGCGTCATAGCCGAACAACAGGAACTGATTGGCCTGATCGTCGGAGACGACCTCCCAGTCCGTGCTCTCCAATGCGCCGGCAACATCTCTCAGATTGGGAAGCGGCGTAATGCAGACCTGCTCGAAGGTCTTCAGGAAGTGGCCGGTCCGTGTGGTCTCGGGAGCGCCCGCGAAGATGATTGGCGCTGGATTGATGTTGGACTCGCAGGCGCCAAACGCCAGCAGGCCAAGGCTCGCAGTCATGCACCAGCGCTTATCGATAACGGCCATCCAACGAACTCGAACGCGATACTGTTGAGCCGTTGATTTGGTCACACATTCCTGCCAGCGACAATGGCAAGGCAAGGTTAAATCCAACTGCCCCGGTGATTAGTCGAATATTCGATCATCTTCTGGAATGCGATCGAGCAGATCGGTGCCGGACTTTGTGAGCCCGACAAGCTCATTTCCGATCAACATGCAGGTGTATGAGAGGTCCTGGTGGGTCAGATTGACCAGAAACAAGCCGCCACCATTGCTGAGTGTTTCTTCAACATAGGTTTTGGCGCCAAGCGCGCCAGGATCGGCCCGCTCAACAGCCATTTTGCATTTTCTCAGAGCAACCTGCTCTCCCAGGCCGCACCCAGTGATTGCCAGCAGGGCGAGGCTGCAGATCAATCGCCGCAAAGTGAAATTTTATCCCCGAACCGCGGCCACGATCTTCTGCGCCGCATCGTCCAGATCGTCAGCTGGGATCACATTGAGGTCGGAGCCGGCAATAATGGCCTTGCCTTGCTCAACATTCGTGCCCTCAAGACGCACAACCAGCGGCACTGAAAGATTGGTTTCCAAAACCGCCTGCAATACGCCTTCGGCGATGACGTCGCACTTCATGATGCCGCCGAAGATGTTGACGAGGATGCCCTCCACCTTCGGGTCTTTCATGATGATCTTGAACGCGGCCGCCACTTTTTCAGCGTTCGCCCCGCCGCCCACATCACAGAAGTTCGCGGGCTCTTCGCCATACAGCTTGATGATGTCCATGGTCGCCATGGCCAGGCCGGCACCGTTCACCATGCAGCCAATTGTGCCATCCAGCGCGATATAGGCCAGGTCCCACTTATCGGCTTCGACCTCTTTTTCGTCTTGCTCGGTCTCATCGCGAAGGGCTTCCACATCCTCGTGGCGGAACAAGGCGTTGCCATCGAAGCTGACCTTGGCATCCAGGACTCGTAGGTGCCCATCCTTCATGACGATCAGCGGATTGATCTCCAGCATCGCCATGTCCTTCTCTGTGAAGGCTTTATACAGCGTCGGGAACAGCGACAGTCCGTCTTCGCGGCCAACACCTGACAATGAAAGCGCATCGCAGACCTTACCGGCATCGGTCTCGGTCATGCCGGTGGCGGGATCGACTGTAATGGTGTGGATCTTTTCCGGCGTGTCATGGGCGACCTGTTCGATGTCCATGCCGCCCTCGGTGGACGCGACAAACGCGACGCTGCCGGTGGAGCGATCAACAAGAACCGAAAGATAGAGTTCGGATTCGATGTCTGCGCCGTCTTCTATATATAGGCGATTGACCTGTTTTCCGGCATCACTGGTCTGGGCGGTCACAAGGGTCTTGCCGAACATCTGGCGGGCGTGGGCAACAGCTTCATCGCGCGAGAAAGCGAGGCGGACACCGCCTTTTTCACCCGCATCGGCTTCAATGAACTTGCCCTTGCCGCGGCCACCCGCGTGGATCTGGCTTTTCACCACCCAAAGTGGGCCGGGAAGGCTGTCGACTGCGCCTTCAATATCGTCGAGGGACAACACGGGTGCGCCATTGGCCACCGGCGCGCCGAAGGATTTCAACAGCGTTTTGGCCTGATATTCGTGGATGTTCATAGGATTCCCTTTCCCTTGCGTCCGCGAAAGCTCTTGCGCGGCGTGCCGTCGTCGATTTCCACGGGTTATATCAGCGCGTCATCCTGCCGCAACCTGTCGCAGTGGCCTACATCGCCGCAGTAGGGTTCGCTTTTGATACTCAGTCTTCGCCAAGTATTACGACGCGTTCGAGGTCGCTTCGAGGGTCAAATTCGACACCCGCCAGCGAGGTCGGCCGCGCTAGTTCCCAGTCGGCTTGCTCGGCATCGGGTACGCCCTCGCGCACCGCGCGGCGCACGACCATGGTGATGATCAACACGCCGGTCAGCAGAGATGCGAAGACGAAAAGACCTTCCGGCCCCAAGCGCGTCATCATCGACACGCCGGCCAGCAGGGGCCCAATCACCGACCCAAACGCCCAGATGAATAGGAGACCGGCCATCAGAGGCGAGATTTCCTCTGGCGCGGCTCGGTCGATCCCGTGGGCAATCGCCACCCCATAGAACGATAGCGATCCTGCGCCCCACAGCCCGATCAGGGCCAGCGCCAGACCTGGACTCCCTTTACCTACTCCCAAAGCCAGCGCGCTGGTGGCCAAGAGTGCGACCAGACCCATGCCAGCGATGACGGTGCGGCGGTCCACGCGGTCAGAAATACGTCCGGCTGGCCACTGGCTGATCAACCCGCCGAGCCAGGCCGCCGCCATGGCAAGCGCGGCA
>JBCCAA010000010.1:0-53746 GCA_039815055.1 Pseudomonadota bacterium
GGGGGCTGTTTCACCAAGGCCGGTCAACAGCCCTGAGCGCGATCCATCGCGGAGCCGAAAGGCGAAGCGGGGATCAAACCAAGGACTCAGCCCTGAGCGCGTTTCATGTGACGAGCGAAGCGAGGATACGGAAACAAACAAAGACTGCCGAAAGGCGCAGCGGGGATCAAACAAGGACTCAGCCCTGAGCCCGTTTCATGTGACGAGCGAAGCGAGGATACGGAAACAAACAAGGACTCCCCCCGCTCATCCACGCGAGGGCGGGGGTCCAAGAGCAGTAGTATTCGCGCGGTGTTTCTGATTTTCTGAAGTGGCTGCCGTCGGGCGCCGCGAACTGTTGGGAGTTGTTATGCGTATCTTCTTTCGTATCGTTTGCTTGGTGTGTGTTGGTTTTGCAGGCTGGATCGCCGGTAGTTTTTACCCCGCGCCGCAAGCGTGGCTTGATCAGATTCGGCACTCTGTTTCCGATATCCAATCGTCTCAGGATGATGTGACCTCAGATGATGCACCGCCAGACCCGACTCCTGTGGAGCCCGTGCCGGCATTCGACAGCTCAGATGCAGAACCGACCAGCGATCAAATCCGTACCTGGATTGCCGAAGCCCGCGCCGAGCATCCTTATCGCGAAAGCGAAGAGCGCATGTACGCCGTGATGATGTGCGAGTCCGGCGGGCAGGCGAGCATCGTCAATCCAGTCGGCCCTTACACCGGCCTTTTTCAGTACAGCGAAGGCACTTGGAACGGGGATTGGAACGACTATCGCGCCGAAGGGATTTTGAATGCCAGGGCACAAGTCTTCGCCACGGCGCTGGCCTGGACCAAAGACATGCAGGGGCATTGGGGCTGCTACACCCGCTCCGAATGATGCCTTGCCACGGGCTCTATCAGCGGGGCGCACTGCATAGATTTGTGGCCTGGGCCGAGGGGCAAGCCGCAGGCGTGAACCGACCATTGGACGGCGGGCCGGGCACACTGATCACATCATCGAGGTAGATACAGTTCGGATCGCCGGTGCGTTTGGGGTTCTGCCGCGTGCCGAACAAGTCTTCATTGGCCCGGAAGATGCGGCAATATCCGTCGGCATTGCCATAATAGTGCTCGGCAATCTGGGTCAGCGTATCCAGACCGGTTTTTGCAACGGTGACGCGACAGGGGGCAGCGCGCGCCACTTCACACGGCTCAAGGTCTGCTGGCACACGTATGGGCGGCAAGTCGACCGGCGGTGGTGTGGTGTCGATCGCCGAAGTGATCCGGCGTGGTTCCTGGGTCGCTGTACACGGGATATTGCTGAAGCCAGCATTGCAGGGCGGGTACGCCAGCGTGATGTCGCGGGTCAGGCGACAATCGGCCGGCACAGTCTGGCCGGCGCGGGCCGGGGCGCAATCGTCCACCGTCACCTGTTCGTAGACGCGTTCGACCACGGTCTCGCCTGGCACTTCCACTTCGACCGTGCGCGGTTCGGGAGCGGCAATTGGCGTAATCACGCGGCAGGGCGCGTTGGTGATCGCGCCGTCATCGGCCACGTCGCAGGTGTCGATGAGGCTGGCGAGATCGGGCTCGGGATTGGTTGGCGCTGTGAGGGGCTCGTTCAGAGCGCAGGGTGCGTTGGCAACGGCGCCATCCTCTGCCACCTGGCAGGTCTCGATCAGGTCGGAAAATCGGGTCGGATCAGGCGGAGGCGGCGTGTAGCGGGCATTCATCGCGCATGGCGTATTGGTGATGGCGCCGTCAGGGCCGACATCACAGGGCACCAGCGTTGTCGGGGCGGTGCCTGGGTTCAGCGGTGCAAGCAGGTTGGTTTCGACCCGGCAAGGCGCGTTGGTGATCGCGCCGTCGGTTTCGACAGAACATGCGTCCAGGCGTGCGTCGATCTGCGTGCTGCCCGATGAGGTGCTCGCCGGCTGTATGGTTGAGGTGCCGGTTGTGATGATGGGCGGAGGGGTTGCCTCGTCTCCGCCAAACATCGATGCCATAAGCCACAGGATGCCCGCGCCCAGCGCGGCGGCGACAAATCCAGCGGCGGCAAACAGCAAATTGTCGTCCGGCGCGGCCTGGACCTTCACGATTTGCGGCACGATGCGCCAGGCACCCCAAGGCGGCGGCGGGGCGGCGGGATCAGCCAGCTCCACCACTTGCGGGGCGATCAGCGTGTTGATCTCAGCTTCAGAATATCCCGAGATGCCAAGGATTTCGATGGCCGTGGCCGGATCGCCGATAGCCACCGATTTCAGGACGGCTTCAAACTGTGGCGTGTGCGGTGCGTCCACGGATTCCCCGATCTGGGTGATCATGGAGTCCGCGATCTGTGACGCGGCTGACCGGTCGAGGTCGAGAAGCTCGTCAATCTTGGCAATGACGGGGTTGAGGTCGGCCTCTATCTCACTGCGGCTTGGGCGCATGGGCGGCAGCCAGCCCGTGCTGCGACCGGCAAGCTGCTGGATGCTGGTCACGTCGAAGGTGGCGTATTTTGGGTGGGGCGGGGGCAGGGCGCCTGATCCGGTGCCGGCCAACAGGTTGATGAACGGCTTGCGCAGGGTCATGGCACGCCGGGTTTCCACCGCGAAGGCGCGGGTGCGTGTGGAATGGGGCGTCCACAGCGCAATCACCAGGCCTGCATCGGCGATCGCAGTATCAGCGGTTTGGTTAAACGCATCGCCCGCGCCGATGCGGTACTTCTCGCGCCAGATACGGGTGCCGGGCCGCAGTCTAAAGAGTTCTGCTTGCAGGGCTTTGGCGACATCTTCGTCTGCGTCGGCATAGGCCAGATATATGTCGCAGGCGGGCCCGCCTGGCGCGTGTGTTGCGTGCATCTGATCCATCATCCAATCCCTTCTGGGACGGCTCGGCGCCGTTTATCGTTTCGGGTCTGCCAACTCTGTCAATCCGCCAATATCTTAACAAAACTGGCGGAAAACTTCACCCGGCCCTAACAGACATTCACATTTGGCGCCAATTTCAGGCACGAATCGGGCATTTCTGGCAAGAAAGCATTAGTCAAGACAGTGGCTAATGGGGGCATCGTAAATTGAAACGGAGCCCACACATGCTGAGAGACCTTATTCGTCACGTTGCCCAGGAAACAGGTACGCCCCAGGACAAAGCCCGCGAGGCACTCGGGATCGTATTGAACGCAGCGGACAGACAAGGTTCTCCATTTGCCGATGCGCTGTTCAAACGATTGCCAGGGGCCCGAACCCTGGCGGCGCGAACAGGATCGGAGATTGGGGCGCCGAATGGCACGATTGCCCGCCTCATCGAACAGACGCCGGGAGGCAGGCGCTGTGTGGCGGGCCTCATGGTGTCTAAGCTACAGGATGCAGGACTGGGTCACCGCGAAATCGGTATGATGTTGCCCGCAATCGCAGGTTACGCCGAGAGCACTTACGGCATAACCGGCTTTGGTCACCTGGGAGATTTGTTAGGCGGCGACAGAGATACCGCCCTCAGCCCTTCGGCGATCGCAGCCGTTGCCTAGCCCGGCTGGGCTTCATGACAGATTTAAAAAGTCGTCCTAAAGGGCGGCTTTTTTCTTGACCATGGGTCAAGCGTCCGTCATAGGGCGCGCCCGTTCAACGCTGGAGATCCCGATGACCCATCGCGGTTTCAAAACCAATGCATGCGATCTGGCGCAACCGCGCTGGGAACAATTGCTTGTGGAGAGCGTTGAATGACGGGCTGATGGTCAGCCCACCCGAGTAAAACCGGGATGTACGCACCCTCCACGCGCTTCAGGCCTGGAGGGTTTTTTTATTGCCTAAAGGGTCTGCCGCGTGGAGGGTCTGAAAGTCAGAAAGGATCGTCCAGACTATGGGCGGACAGACCGATGTATACTTTTGAAGTGATCGAAACCGCCCGGGGCGGAACGATCAAGGCCTGGGTCAGAGGGGTTCCTATGGAGCCGAAGGCCCGCGAGCAGCTGGAAAACGTGGCTGGTTTGCCGTTTGTGCACAACCACCTTGCCGTCATGCCCGACGTCCATTTCGGGCGCGGCGCAACGGTGGGCTCGGTGATCCCAACGAAGGGCGCGATCATTCCAGCGGCGGTCGGCGTTGATATTGGCTGTGGAATGATGGCTATTCGTACATCACTCACAGCGGGGCAGTTGCCTGACAATCTGGCCCGCGTGCGTAGTGAGATCGAACGCAAGGTTCCGGTCGGCAATGGGCCACGTGGTAACCACAAGTCTACACCATCCAGCGTGGAAACCCGGCTCAAACGCTCTGGTCTTTTGGAACGGTTTGACGGGATTGCGGACAAGTATCCGAAGATCACGCCAGACCGGTTTTCTGGTCAACTCGGCACGCTTGGAGGTGGGAACCACTTCATCGAACTGTGTCTCGATGAGGAGTCGCGAGTCTGGGTGATGCTGCACACGGGTTCGCGTGGCACGGGCAACCGGATCGGTACATTCTTCATTCAGGAGGCGCGGGCCGCCCTGGAGAAGCGGGTGCTCGGGTATCATGTGCCAGATCGGGACCTCGCCTTCTTCGTGGAAGGTGAGGAGCTTTTCGATGATTATGTGAACGCGGTTGGATGGGCGCAGGACTATGCTCGCCTTAACCGGGAAGCGATGATGGACCGTGTGCTCCAGGCGTGCCGGGAGACTTTGCGGCCCTTCACCATCGATAAGTCAGCAGTGAACTGCCACCACAATTATGTGGAGCGCGAGCATCACTTCGGCGCCGATGTCTGGGTGACTCGGAAAGGGGCTGTGCGGGCCGGTGACGGCGAGCTTGGCATCATTCCGGGTTCGATGGGTGCGAAGTCGTTCATCGTGCGCGGAAAAGGCCACGCCGATAGTTTCTGTTCATGCTCTCACGGGGCGGGGCGGAAGATGTCTCGGACGGCAGCCAAAGAGCGCTTCACGGTGGCCGACCACGTCCAGGCCACCAAAGGCGTTGAATGTCGGAAAGACCGCGGCGTCGTCGATGAAACGCCCATGGCCTACAAGGATATAGACGCGGTCATGGCCGCTCAGACTGACCTTGTGGACGTGGTCCACACCCTTAAGCAGGTGGTCTGCGTGAAGGGGTAGGGGCGATCTGGGATTAATCCATGTGGATCTATCCCTGCGCAAACGAAACTGAGCGGGGCGCTGCACTTCAGCGCCCCGTCATTCCTGATGCTCTAATGTCAACGCTGCACACCAGCTTCGCATATCTGTCACCGAGGTTTTCTCTCAGCCGGGATAATGTTCTAACTTGTCCGCGATATGCTGTGTGAGCGGGAAGTCTTCCCGCCAAACTCGCCTTTGCATCGTAAATTTCGACCGTATCTACGGCATGCCTTGGCCGCTGCGCGCTTCGATCACATCATAGATGTCGCGCGATGATAGTATCACCGACAGGCTGTCAGCGGCCTCGGCAATTCGCTCTGGTGTCTGTGTGCCAATGATCGAAACCGGACTTGCGTGGAGGCCGCGCAAGAAAGCGAGGGCGATCTGGGTGCGTGTTGCTGAATGATGCTCGGCCAGAGTGTCGATGGTCGACATAACACGGTTTACGGCCTCGGTGTCTGCGCCGGTATCAAACCGGCCTGTCGCGAGTGCGCCGCCCGCCAAGGGCGACCAGGCATAGGCTTGGGCGCCGATTTCCATTGCATAATCCAACACGCCGTCTGTGATCGGCGATTGCTGCCAGACCGATGTTTCATTCTGCGAGGCACTGAGAGCTGTCTTCATGTTTGCCTGCAGGGCGCGAGCCTGGCTGGCGCTGAAGTTCGACACGCCAATCTTTAGCACTTTGCCGGCAGCCACCATGGCATCAAGGGCAGCGCCCAAATCAGCCATCGCGACGGTCAAATCCGGACGGTGGACATAATAAAGGTCGACATGATCGACACCGAGTCGAGCCAGCGACGCATCCAGTGCAGCCGAAAGGTATGACGGGTGGGAATTGTATGGCGTCGGCAATTCAACGCCGCCCTTCGTGGCGAGGACGATTTGGCCCCGCAGTCCGGGGTCGTCCTTCAAAACGTCTCCAAGCACAGCCTCGGCGCCGCCAAACCCGATGGGCTCGCCATATCCATAGATGTCGGCGGTGTCGATGTGGCTTATACCATGATCAAGCGCGGCGTGAATGAGGCGCGTTGCCTTACCCACATCGCCATCGGTCATGCGCCAACAGCCATAGGCCAGGGCGTTGCTGCCATGTTTGTGAGGTGAGCGATTCATCAAGGTGCTCTGCCAGAAGCTGCCTACCGCTGCAATTCCTTCATCGCTTCATCCAGGCCGCCCATGGTCATTTCGAACATACGGTCCGGGCCGATCAGTTCGCGGATGAGTTGAATAGAAGCAGTGTAGTCCCAAGCGCCAGATCTTACCGGGTTCAGCCACACCAGATTTGGGTATGTCTGCACGAACCGCTGGATCCAGACACCGCCAGCTTCCTCGTTCCAGTGTTCCACCGCCCCGCCGGAATAAGTGATCTCATAGGGGCTCATCGTGGCGTCGCCGACAACGATCACCTTATACTCGCTAGGATAGGTGTTGAGCACATCCCAGGTGTTGACCTGGTCGGCGCGGCGGCGGCGATTGTCCTTCCACAGGCCTTCATAGGGGCAATTGTGGAAATAGTAGTATTCTAGGTTCTTGATCTCGGCGCGGGCTGCCGAGAACAACTCTTCCATCACCCGGACATAGGGGTCCATCGATCCGCCCACATCCATGAGCAGCAGAACGGAGACTGAATTGCGCTTTTCCGGGCGCATCTCGATGTCGAGATAGCCCTGACGCGCCGTGTTCTTGATGGTTTGATCAAGGTCAAGCTCTTCGGCGGCACCATCGCGCGCCCATTTGCGCAGACGTCGCAACGCCACTTTGATGTTGCGCGTGCCGATCTCGATATTGTCATCATAGTTTTTAAACTCGCGCTTGTCCCAAACCTTCACAGCCTTGCGGTGGCGCGATTTGTCCTGGCCGATGCGGACACCTTCAGGATTGTAGCCATCGGCGCCAAAAGGGGAGGTGCCGCCGGTGCCGATCCATTTATTGCCGCCCTCATGGCGCTCTTTCTGTTCTTCCAGGCGTTCTTTGAGCGTTTCCATCAGCTTTTCAAATCCGCCCAGGGAATCGATCTCGGCCATTTCCTCAGCTGAGAGGAATTTCTCCGTCATTTTACGCAGCCATTCTTCGGGCAGGTCCTGCACATTCACGGCGTCTGCAAGTGTGTCGAGCCCCTTGAAGACGTGGGAGAACACTCTGTCGAACTTGTCGATGTTGCGTTCGTCTTTCACCAGCGTGGCGCGGGCCAGATGATAAAAGTCTTCCACATCCATATCGATGACGCCGGCATCCATCGCCTCCATGAGCACAAGGTATTCCTTGAGCGTGACAGGGACTTTCGCGTCGCGCAGATGGGTGAAAAAGTTCAGGAACATGGCAGCTTCCCAATCGGCCTGACCCTTATGTAACGCGCTTGCGGGCTGGCTCCAAGGATCACGCAGCGGCAGCGGCGGGCTTTCCCAGCAGCTGGGCTGCAACATCCGATAAAACATCCGCCAATGTTGAGAAGTTGGCCGTCAGTGGCGAGGTATCGCGCCAGACCAGAGAGATTTCCCGTTGTGCCACCGGGTGATCAATCCGCCTCAGCACCAGGGTCGGATCCCGGCGCGCTTCGCACACCGTGTAAAGACTGGGCAGAACCGCCACGCCCGTGCCCATGGCCGCCATTTGGCGGAGCGCGTCCAAGCTGGTGCCTTCATATTCTGCAGAGATCGCCGCGCCGGCCAGGTCGGCAAGTTGCTGGATGATGATCGACTGGCGGTGACCATATGCCAGGCTGAGCAGGGTGCGGTCCTCCAGCTCGCCAAGAGAGACCGGGCCGGTTGTCCCGCCCAGCGGATCATCCTCGGCCACGCAGATCCACATGTCTTCGCGAAAGAGGACTGAAGAGTGTGATCCGCGATGGTCCTGGACTGTTGAAATGATCGTATCGAGCCGTCCATCGCGCAGACGCGCTTCAAGCTCGAGCGTACTTTCGTCGCGCACGCCCAGCCTTAGTTCGGGGTGCATGGCGTGCAGGTGTTTCACCGCCGACGGCAGCAAATATGGGCCAATGGATGGCAAGACGCCCAGCCGGATGCGACCCGACAAATGGCCGGTCTCATGGGCCATTGCCGCCTTTAAATCTTCAACCTGGCTGAGCACGCTTCTCGCACGGCGCACAAAGTCTTCGCCCTTGGGGGTCAGCATGGCGCCGCTGCGACCGCGCTCCACCAACGTTACACCAAGCAGAGCCTCGACCTCTGCCAACTGAGCCGACAAGCTGGGCTGGCTGACATTCAACTGCCGGGCTGCTTCACCGAAACGACCAGTGTCGGCAACGGCAACGAGATACTGCATCTGGCGAAGGGTCGGGCGCATTTTTCTTCTATAGTCACAGGCTATGAGTTCGTGAAGTTCTTTCAATTGGAATTATGATCCTACGTCTTCCATCTGGTAGCACAATACAAGACCGGAGACCTGTCAGACGCGCCTAACCCTCCCCCCGACGGCGCTGGAGCGGTGGATACCCTTCGCTCACTCCTCTGCCGCTTAGGCAGGTCTTCGAACTCTAACCCTGTTCCGGTTTGACCGGGGCAGGGTTTATTTTATGAGGGTTGTCTTGCCCAATCGGGCCGGTCCCGGGCAAATCAAGAAGGGGAGTTCACACCTTGGACGTTGCCATAGCCACGCTGCTGTCGCCGATCATCCTGTTTTTCATTCTGGGTATGGGCGCGGCCTTGCTGCGCTCGCAAATGAACGTGCCGGAGGCGGTCGCCAAGGGAATGGCCATCTACCTGATGATGGCGATCGGCCTGAAAGGCGGGGTCCAGATGGCCACAAACCCGCTAACCCTGGACGTGATCCTGGTGCTGTTAAGCGGCATTTTCCTGTCGGCTGCGATACCTGCGCTGGCTTTTGTCATCCTGCGCGCGACCACCAATCTTGGCCGGACCGACGCGGCGGCGGTGTCTGCCCATTACGGGTCTATCTCTATTGTGACTTTCGTGGCAGCGACCGAAGCGGTGCGGCTTTCGGGGCTCGACAGTTCCGGGCACATGGTTGCCGTGGCTGCGCTGATGGAAACCCCGGCCATCGTTACCGCACTGATATTGGCGTTGGCTGGACGACCGAAAGCGGCAGATGAAGTTGCCGGCGCCGAGCGGGGCGAACTTGTCCGCGAAGTTGCGCTCAATGCGTCTGTTGTTGTGTTGGTCGGCGCCTTGATCATCGGATGGATTGCCGGGGCAGATGGCACGGCGTCTGTGCAACCCTTCTTTACCGGCATTTTCCAGGGTGTTTTGTGCCTGTTCCTGCTGGACATGGGCCTGTCGGCTGGGCGGGGGCTGCGCAATGGCTGGCGCACTCTGGGCGCAACGACCGTAGGGTTCGGGCTGTATATGCCAGTGGTATCGGCTCTGATTGCGACCGGCTTGTGCTTTGTGTTGCCGATCGGCCAGGGCGATGCGGCTCTGCTGATTACGTTGGCGGCATCGGCGTCTTACATAGCCGTGCCGGCGGCGATGCGTCTTGCACTGCCCGAAGCGCGACCGTCGGTCTATCTCACTCTTTCACTGGGCGTAACCTTCCCGTTCAACGTTATCCTTGGCATCCCGATTTACATCTTCCTTGCCTCCCTCGTCACCGCTTGATCTGGAGCGCCCCATGTACAGCAAACAACGCATCGAACTCATCATCGAACGCATGGCCTACAAGCGCGCCTGCCGCGTCTTGGAGGCGTCCGGCCTGACCGGCTATACGGCCTTGCCGACCTTGGGCGGCTTTGGAGGTGGCAATCGATGGCAGCGTGACACCGACATTTCGGGCGGTTCGGACATGGTGGCCATCATCGCCATCGGATCGCCCGAACGCGTCACCAAGGCGCTAACGGACATCGAGAACATACTGGGCGCGCATATCGGCGTGGTCAGCGTCAGCGATGTGCAGGTGCTTCGTGGTGAACGGTTCTAGCGCCCGGATCGGAAGGGCACTGCGGCCATATGTATGCGCCGGTTGTCCTCACCACTGAGGCTGGCCTCAACGCTAAGCCAGCGACCGGACAGGCCAAGCAGAACGTCTGAGTCTGACAGAATTTGCCAATCCGGTGCGCCGTTTTCACCGGAAACCATCTGGACCAGTTCTGTTTCGACAAAAATGAAGCTGGCCGCCGATGCGCCGAGATCGCGGTCAAAATACTCAAGACCGGCCTGGCGGGTGTTTTTGGCGATGGTCAGGCGGAGCTGATAATCAGCGCGACCGTCGACCGGCATCGTATACGGTGTGCCCGCTTCCACCACCACTTCGGGAAGGGAGATGACCTCACCTGTTTCCTCAATCTCGATGGCTAGTGCAAACCGTTGTCCGGGCTCTGCAACCGCAGTTGGGGCTGTAAAGGCCCACCCCAGTGCAAGTGCTGTGAGTACAAGACTGCGCATGGGCCCGCCTCCCGTCCGGTTCCCGGGAAAGAGGCAAAGCCCATGCCAATTTGGCCGAAAGCGCGACTATTTCCCAAAGTCGCAATATTGCAGCGCGCGTGCGGTGCCATCAGGCTCGACAGCATCAAATACCGGGCCGCCATACTCATCGCCCTCGCAGAGATAGCCGATCTGATAAAGATCGATCAGATAGGCATTGTCCGGCGTAACTCCGTCATTCAGCATCAGCTCAACGGCGTCGTCATACTGGCCAAGGCGAAACAGCGTCTCAAAACGTTCTGTTCGTGACAGGTTGCCTTGCTCCAGAAGGAAGTTGAGCGACGTGGCTTCACCGCGGGCAATGTTGCGGGTCTCAATGGCCACCGATGTTTCATCGGGATTCAACAGGCCACTTTCGATCAGGACATCAAAATCTTCAATGGCACCCCAGACATCGCTGCCATCGCCATAGCGTAGATCGGCGCGCATCAATTGCGCCATCGCTCGCTCTCGGTCGGTAATGTCTGTTGATCCCATGAGCTGGGTCAGGCGATCGATTGCCGCCTGCTCGTTTCCACTGGCGATGAGGCTTTCAACGCTGGTCATGGCGAGATCAAACGCCGACATTGCGTCAACGGGTTCGGCGGCGGGCGGCGGCGGTGCATCGGCAGGCGGGACATCCGCTTGGGTGGTCGCGCACGCTGCAAGCACAGCCAGCGAAGAGGCGGCAAGGGCAAATCGGATCATGAGTACTCTCCTGAATGGGGTCCGTCCGGAATCTGAATAGGCTGTCACGCTCGCGTGACCAAGCGGCAGTTCTGTGACCATGTTGGGGCAGTGCATGAACGGCCTGTCAGGGGCGCCAGGCCCGCGCGGGGTTGCCGGGTTTCAGGGTCCGCCAGGCATGGTGTATGAAGTCCACGAGAAAGGGCCTTGTGTCACGCGGATCGATGATCTCCTCGGCGTAAAAACTCTCTGCGGTCCGAAACGGCGATGCGATGGCTTTGAAATCTACGTGGATTTTCGCGATCAGCGCGTCAGGGTCTTCCGCTTCAGAGATTTCCTTGCGGAATGCCGCCTCGATCCCGCCTGCCATGGGCAGTGAGCCCCAGTCTCCCGACGGCCAGCAATAGCGCCACTTGGTCTTGGACTGGTTCATCATCGCGCTGCCGGCCAGGCCATATGCCTTGCGGATTACTACCGAGCAGACCGGCACATCAGACTGGTAGACCGACGCCATGGCACGCACGCCGCGGCGCGTGATACCGGCTACCTCATGGCGGACACCAACCGCAAAACCTGGGCAGTCGACGAAATGGATCACCGGCAGATGGAACAAGCTTGCCAAATCCATGTGGCGGGTGACTTTATCGCACACATCGGCTGTCCACGCGCCATCCAGGAAAAACGGATCACCGGCAAGGATCGCCACGGAATAGCCATCCAGCCTGCCAAGGCCGGTGACGATCCCACGGCCCCACTCGGCGCCAATTTCGAAAAAGCTGCCTTGGTCTAGGCAGGCTTCGACAATCTTGCGCGGCTTGTAGGGTGTCGTGCCATCGGTCGGGACGGTGGAGACAAGACTGTCTTCACGTCGTTGTGGATCATCGGTTGGCGCCCGCCGCGCGGGCAAGGCATGAACGCTGGGTGGCAAATAGGACAGGAATTTACGTGCAGCGGCGAACGCATCGGACTCCGTATCAACCACCATGTCTACCGTGCCGTTGCGGGCCTGGATTTGCCACCCGCCAAGCTGTTCTTTGGTCACACTCTCGCCCACCGCAATGGCGACTGGTGGGCCGGCGACAAAAACCTGGGACAGCTCTTTCACCATCACCGAAAAGTGGCTTGCTGCCACTCGCCCTGCGCCCATCCCCGCACAGGGGCCGAGCGCCAGCGACACAAATGGAACTTGCGAGAGCCCGCTATTGATCTCATTCCAGCCAGGCGTTTCAGGAATATAGGTGCGCGGATCATCAAGGAGCATTTTCACGCTACCGCCGCCGCCCGTGCCGTCGATCATCTGCACCAGCGGCATTTCGTACTCGGCCGCCATTTTGATCGCCAGAACCATCTTCTGCCAGATCGCGGCATCGGCCGCGCCGCCGCGCACAGTAAAGTCATCTGCGAGGATCACCGTGGGCCGCTCGTCCAGTGTCGCGCGCCCCATCACGCAATTTGAAGGCGTGAAGGCGGTCATGTTCTGGTCGCCATCATAGGTGGCCTTGCCAGCGATCTTGCCAATTTCGTGAAAGCTTCCAGGGTCCGCCAGGAAGGCGACGCGTTCGCGAACCGTCAATTTCCCCCGCGATCTCTGGCGCGCAACGGGCTCGTCTCCACCCATCTGCTCTGCCAGTCGTTCACGTCGGCGCAGTTCTTCGATCGATTTTTCCCAACTCATACAATTAGGAAAAGCGGTTGCCGTTGGGGGAGGTCAAGCCAAATGATCTTGCAAGGAGGGCGGCAAGCCTGCTTTATCCCCCGCAGATGAGGTCTAAATGAGGAGGATCCCATGACCCTGGAAGAATTGACCCAAAAAGCTGCTGAAGCGATGAGTGGCGGCAGCGACTTCGACAAGAAGGTCAAATTTGATTTTGGCGACATCGGCAAACTGTTCATCGATGGTGTGGCCGGCAAGGCTGACAACTCTGACGGTGATGCCGACGCCACGGTCAAAGTGGACTGGGATGATTTCCAGAAGCTGGCCGGTGGCCAAATGGACCCCACAATGGCGTTCATGCAGGGTAAGCTGAAAGTCGACGGCGACATGTCGGTGGCCATGAAACTTCAGACGATCATGTCAAAACTGGCCTGATCGACTCGAAAACACATAGATTGCAGGGCTCCGCATTTGTAGGCGGGGCCCTTTTCGTTCAAACAAAGATATGACTGACGCAACCGACCGAATGACCGAATTTGTCGATGTTCCCGGCAACCCGCGCCCGGATGGCGCCGAGCTTGTCTGGTTCACCGGCTCGGGCGGGCGCACGCTACGCGCTTGTATGGCGCCGTCTCCGCGCGGCGAGGCTGCGCGGGGAACTGTGCTGGTGTGTCCGGGGCGCACAGAGTTCATCGAGAAATACTTCGAAGTTGCTCGCGAACTGCAGGCCAAGGGGTTTGCAGTGCTGATCCTTGATTGGCCGGGTCAGGGCTTGTCGGACAGGTTGCTGGAGGATTCCCGCAAAGGCCACATCGACAATTTCCAGACCTTTATGGGCGCGCTCCAGCGCGGGCTTGACGCCATGGGGGATCGCCTTCCCAAGCCCTACGTCTCGCTGGCCCACTCCATGGGAGGCGCCATCGCGCTGGCTGCGTTGACGGAAGGATTGGTGAAGGTTCAGGCCGCCGCTTTCGTGGCGCCGATGTGGGGCATTCGCACTCGCGTGCTGGGCATGCGCTATCTAGTCTGGGCTATGCGCGTGATGGGGCGCTCGGGCGACTATGCCCAACAACCCGGACCGCCGGAGCGGTTCGAATCCAACATTGTCACCAATGACCGTGCCCGCTGGCAGATGCACCGTGATCTTGTGGATGCCGTTCCTGAGCTTGACCTGGGGCCGATCACCTGGGGCTGGCTCGGCGCGTCACTGGACATTCTGCGCACCTTTGCAAAGTCGAGCAAAATTGCCGGTCTGGATTTTCCGTTCCTAGTGGCCACGGCCGAAGACGAAAAACTCGTCGATAATCGGGCCCATAACAGGATTGCCAATCAGCATCCCGATTGTGAGCACATTCTGGTCGAAGGAGCGATGCACGAGATATTGATGGAAGTCGATGAAAAACGCGCTGAGTTCTGGGCCGCGTTTGATCGCCTGCTTGAGCGGGCCAAGATCTAGTCTTTCTCGGGCTTGTCGACCGCAAAAGGATGAAGGGGCGAGCAGTTCGCATTCGCAGTCGGCTGGCCTGTCATTTTCAGCGTCGAGCCATCGTCTTCCGAAGTACCAGACCTGTCGGAAATGGTGATCTGGCTTTGTCGCAGGATCATGATTTTCTGCCAGATTTTGCGCGATAGATTGGTGGTCAGATCCTCAATTTCTGTAATAGCGGACGTGATCGCCGGGTCGCGACTTGCGCGCATGTACATGGCCGATAGCTTGCCTGTCAGCGACAGCATTTCGGCGCAGTAGTCCAGATACCGCGATAGTTCGAAATCAGTCATGTTGCGGTCTGGCGAAGAGGGTGTAGCCTTTACGTCATCGCCGCGGATGATCATTGGATCTTTGGTCAATTGGTGCATGTCGATGACATGGGCGATTGAGCGCAATTCATGTAGGTCCGCCAGAATGCGGGACCGTTTGATTCGCGCTTCCAGGTTCAACAGAAACCAGATTGCGGCGCCTGCCAGGACAGACAGATTGACCAGCGCTTCAATGCCTTGGAACGCGTGAAACGCCTCACGTTCCACATCCGGAAGACGGTATGAGTAGATGCCGAAGGCGACCGCACAGGCCGCTACTGCGAGTATGATGGTGATGAGCGAGCGAAGCAGGATGTTCGGCCCGCCAAGCTTTTCCGTTCGGCCGGCATCCTTGCGAGCAAGCTCGAGCAGTTCCCGGCAGACCGCTGCGATCCCGCGCTCTGGAAACCGCTCGTCAATGCGCGCTGAAAGACGCTCGAGGGTTGAGACAAGGCGGTCTGGATTGAGGGCGCGATAGGGCATGACGCGCTAGGCTCCAACCGTGATCGTTCTAGTCACACAGCCCGTCATTGGCTTCGCACGCGGCAATCAGGGCTTCTACCCAGTCCACATATCCGCCGACATTTGTATAAGCCGACAAATATGTGCCCGAGCAAGGCACCTGCGTGGACGGCGCGCGCACATTCGACAACACGCCGACCACCGTCTGTTGACCGTCTTCCTCCGTGACGTAGAGCGGGCCGCCGCTATCGCCCTGGCAAGGGCCGATGCCGGTCGATTTCACCAGGATAACGCCGGGGCTGGCGGTCACAAGTTCAAGATCGGTCGTCAGCAGCTCATCTGAGGGCAGAGAGCCATGGCGGGTCGATCCCCAGCCTGCCATCCGGGCGGTTTGATAGTTCACCGGCGAAAGCAATTCGTCTGGCCGACCATAGCTGGCGATGGGGATACTGGTCAACGCCGGGACGATGTCATCATCCACGCGAACCAGAGCAATATCATTGACCATTGAAGTGTCTTGGCCAGTATATCCGGAGTGGCAGAACGCATTGGCGCCGTTGAACGTGGTCGCATTTTCCAGACTGTCCAGATTGACCGTGCCGGCAATGAACTGGATCTCGTCATAGGGCTTTTCAATACAGTGGGCCGCTGTGATGAACCAGTTGTCTGAAATGCGGGTCGCGCCGCAATGGCCCGATGCAAACTCTGTGGGTGACATGCGCTCTACCGGCTGCATTTTCACTATGCCGGGGAAGGCATCCAGGGTCTGGACAAAGTTCACAGCCGTAACGGCGCCCGCCACAGAGGTTTGGAACAGGCTTTCGGCTTGCGGTGCGTCATCTTCGTCATTGCTAAGCTGTGTGTTCAGCGCCGCAATGGTGATGGTGGGTTCTGCATCTTCGGTAAGTTCCAATCCGCAAGCGACTGTGTTGATGGAAGCCAGATCGGTCACGATTGCTGCAGGCTGGGTTTCCGGTTCGGGGTCAATCTGGCTGACCGGATCCGGCTCAGGGATGACCGGGTCGGGATCGACTGTAGTGTCTGGTGTTTCGGAGGGCGGCGCGGGCTGCGTCACCGATTCACCGCCGGGTGTGCCGGTGTCTCTGTCCTGTCCGGGGATCCGCACGGCGTCACAGCTCGCCAATGCGACCATGACCAAAAGGCTCGTCGCGAGTGCTGGTCGTTTCATGTCACCATTCCCTGTTTCGCGTCCAACTTGACTAGGGTTAACGCTCGGAGGGCGCGGCGCGTCAATCCCCTTCCTCACCATAGCCGACGAGTCGAAGTGGGCGCGCACGTTGGCCCTCCAGTTCAGCCCAGCGCACAAAGGCGTCTTCGCGCCCATGGGTGACCCAAAGCTCTTCTGGCGCAACATCGCGAACAGTTTGGGTGAGTTCGGTCCAGTCGGCATGGTCGGAGATGATCAGCGGCAGTTCGATGCCCGATTGCTTGGCCCGCTGGCGCACGCGCATCCATCCAGACGCGAATGCCAGCAGTGGATCAGGAAAGCGCCGCCCCCACGTGTCACGGAAGGCCGCGGGCGGGCCGAGCACGATATTGCCTCGAAACTGTTCCGCTGCGCCGCGCTCGCCGGTGTTCAGCGTGGCCGGCTTCAACTCCCCCAGTGCAATACCTTCGGCTTCATACAGAGTGCAGAGTTTTTCCAGCGCGCCATGGATAAACAGCGGCGCATCATATCCCGCTTGGCGGATCAGCTTGATCACACGCTGCGCCTTGCCGAGCGAATAGACACCGACAAGGTGTGTGCGGCCCGGAAATGCGGTGACACTGGCCAGCAGCTTTGTGATTTCGTCGTCCGTGTCGGGGTGGTTGAACACGGGAAGGGCAAAAGTCGCCTCGCTGATGAAAACATGCGTGTTCTCTACGACCTCAAAGGGGCGGCAGGTTGGATCAGGTCGCCGCTTGAAATCACCGGTGCAGACCATGCGCAGCCCGCGATAGTCGACCACTGCCTGGGCCGAGCCGAGTACATGACCGGCCGGCGCGAACGAGACGCGCACGCCATTGATCTCCACAAATTCGCCCAGCGGCAACGCTTGCTGAGATTTGGCGAAATTCTCGCCATAACGCGCCGCCATGATCTTTATGGTTTCGGGCGTGGCCAGCACTTTGCCGTGACCTGCTCTTGCGTGATCTGCATGACCATGGGTGATCACGGCCCGCTCTACGGCGGTGCGCACCGGGTCGATGTAGAAGTCGCCGGGCGGGCAATAAAGCCCGGCGGGTGTGGGTTGAAGCAGCAGGTCGGGGCGAAGCATCCTCTCCATATGGACCGTCGCTCACCCAAGTGCAGCCCGTACTGTACCTCGACATTGCGGCTTCGACACGCTGTCGCCACAGTGCTGCCGTCATGCCTCGCCATCAGGGGCATAAAATACCTGTGTGTGGAGTATCGTATGCGACGTCTCGTTCTGGCCTTTTGTGCGGCTACACTATTGGCGGGCCCAACCGTGGCGCGAACAGATAGTGCGGAAGACATACAGCACCGAGCTCAAGTAGCGGGCTACAAGGCCTCAATGACGTGTTCGGCGACGTTCACGGCAGGGCAAACCCTGGCGGAGATCCAGGCGAATGAGCTGTCTGGCATCTATCCGGACTATCGCTCGGTCATGGCGACGCTCCCGCGCGCAGAAATCGATGACCAGGCTAAAACCGTCAGCGTGCGCTATGATCTGGAGGCGCCGCCAAGGATCGCGGCCTGGCGCCCGGGGCTCGGCTGCGCGCAATTGCCAATCGGCGCCGGGAAAGACGTTGCGAGCTGGCTGCCCAGTTTTGAAAGTTGGGACAGCCCAACGGGGATAGACCGCTCCAGCGCGATTGCCGCCAGCACCATTGTGACCCTGCCTGTCCACTTAACAGAAAAGCTGGATATGCCCGTCAGTTTAGCGTTCGAGGATGGTGCATATGGCACGGGCAGCCAGACCAGCGCCATTCTCATTGTCCGCAAGGGCGAGGTGGTTGCAGAACGATATGGCCGCGGGATTGATGCCGAAACACCGCAACGGACCTGGTCCGTGGCGAAATCCATCACGGCAACCCTATTGGGCGCTGCGGCCAATGACGGGCTGATTGGGCCTGAAAGTACATCACTTCTCGAGTCGTGGCGGTCTGGCGCCGATCCGCGCGGCGATGTTTCGCTGGCAAACTTGCTGCATATGTCCAGTGGCCTTGAGTCCGGCCTACGCGAATCGCGTAACGACGAGGTCTATTTCGGTGGCGCGCGCGTCATCGACAAAGCGCTGACAGCCAATCTCGAAGCAGCGCCCGGCATGCGGTTCGAGTATTCCAACAATGACACGTTGGCCGCACTGCGCGCGTTGCGAGAAGCCATTGGCGATGATGAGGCCTACCTGAACTATCCCTATGGCGAAGTGCTGTGGAAGATCGGCGCCATGCGCACCACGCTCGAGACAGACTGGAATGGTGATTTCGTCGGCTCAAGTCAGGTCTGGAGTACGGCGCGCGATCTGGCGCGGATTGGCCAACTCTATTTGAATAATGGCCAATGGGCCGGAGAGCAGATTTTGCATCCTGACTGGCTTGAGTGGGTCATGACCCCTGCGCCGGCCCAGCCCGACAGTGGCTTTGGCTATGGTGGTGGATTCTGGTTGTTGCGGGATGTGAATGGCGTTCCTGGTGACACGTTCGCCGCGATGGGGCACCGCGGCCAGGCTTTGGTGATCGTGCCGTCGAAGGAGTTGGTCATTGTGCGCCGGGCCTATGACGAAAGTGGTGGCCGCTACTTTGAGATCGCGGCGTTCGTCCGCGATGTGGTTGCCGCGATTGACCAGGCCGATGCCGAGAAAGAGGCGGCTGAACTGGCCGCCCGCCTGGCAGAAGACCCTGAAGAGGCCGCGCTTGTTGCCGTTGAACGCGCGTTCCAGGAAGCCGAACGCGAAGCCTTTCGCAGCGCGCGAGAATTGTCCCGGCAAAATTAGGGCAGGGGCCGGGCGACCGGGTCTAGCAGTTTGGTGACTTGGCGCGAGATCGTCTCGCCGAAGGACTGTCCCATGGCGTTGCCGACCAGTTCCATATCGAACTGACTGGCAAATGAGCGACCATCCGGAGCGATATCGCATTGCGCGAACATTGAGAACGTATCGATCTTGGCCAAGAAGTTCGGCTTCATGGGCTCTGGCAGATGCATCTGGAAGCTTTGAACGCTCGCTGTTGCAGGGTCGAGCGTGAGCGTGCCGATCAGCTTTCTGAATAGCTTCTTTTCCGTCCCGTCGGCGTCCTCGCTAGGTTCCGGTGTGAAAGTGTAGGTTACTGCGCCTTCAGTTTCAGAGGTGCGCTGCGCATCAGACGGTACACTTTCCAAAAACTCTGTGCACCAGATTTCGCCATCGGTTCCCGCGTCCATGTCCGCTACCCGTCCAGCGTATCCGTCGGGCCAATCTTCCTCGGCGGGGTAGGAAATGCGAAGTCGTTCACCCACTGGTGCGGTCGGATAGACGGTGCCGCGCGCCTCTTCGATTTCGCTGTCGCTATAGCTCATCTCGTAATTGTAAAGTGGCCCTTCCGTTGACATGGCTTTGGCCTTTGCGATCAGATCATCCGCCGATACCGGCGTCGCTAAGAAGAGGGCAGCAGCAGAGAGCAGGACGAGGCGCATGGGGACTCCAGATTTGTTGATCTTCAATAAGAATGGCCTCCTAAAATGAACGGTGTCTGAAAAGACAAGCGACGAAGCTGATCCTTGCGCTATTTTCACCTTTATGACCGACACAGACCACCCTTTTGACGATCTATTACCCAGGCGTTTCCGCGACTGGTTTGCCGGACGAGGATGGCGAGCCCGCCCTCACCAGTTGGATTTGACAGCGGCGGCCCTGGACGGAGAGAGCGCGTTGCTGATCGCGCCGACCGGCGGCGGCAAGACCTTGGCCGGGTTTCTCGCCAGTCTGATTGAGCTGAGCGAGGCACCCGCCAATCGGCCGCGCTTGCACACGTTGTACATTTCGCCGCTCAAGGCGCTGGCCGTCGATGTAGAGCGAAATCTACTGGCCCCGGTTGAGGAAATGGGGTTGCCGATCCGAATCGAAAGCCGAACCGGTGACACACCAATAAGCCAGCGCCAGCGCCAGCGCAAAACCCCGCCCGATATTCTGCTGACGACGCCGGAGCAGCTGGCCTTGTTCATCGCGTCAGGCCACGCGGCTGAGTTCTTCGCGGATTTGAAGTGCGTGATCATCGATGAGATCCACGCCATCGCGGCGCAAAAGCGAGGAGACCTTCTGTGTCTCGGCCTGTCTACGCTCGCCGAGTGGGCCCCCAATTGCCGTTTTGTAGGCTTGTCGGCGACAGTGCAAAGCCCTGCGGCGTTGGCGCAGTGGTTAGATGTCAAAACGGGAGACCACGAGCCTAAAATCCTCCACGCGGCCGGCGGCGCTGAGGCCAATATCGACATCCTGATCTCGAAAGAACGCATTCCTTGGTCGGGCCATTCGGGGCGGTTCGCCGTCGGGGAACTCTATCAGAGGATCAAAGGCGCAAAGACAGCTCTGGTCTTTGTAAACACGCGAAGTCAGGCCGAGCTTCTGTTCCAGGAGCTTTGGCGGATGAATGATGACCATTTGCCGATTGCCTTGCACCATGGCTCGCTGGCCAAAGAGCAGCGGCGTAAAGTGGAAGCGGCCATGTCTGCCGGCACGCTGAAAGGCGTGGTGTGTACCTCCACGCTCGATCTGGGCATAGATTGGGGCGAGGTAGATCTGGTCATTCAGATGGGTGCGCCCAAAGGCTCTGCGCGTTTGATCCAGCGCATCGGCCGCGCCAATCACCGTATGGATGAGGTGTCCGAAGCAGTGCTGGTCCCGACCAACCGGTTCGAAGTGCTGGAGTGCCGGGCCGCACAGGCGGCGGTGGATGCCGGCGAGCTGGATGGGGAGGCTCGTGAACAGGGAGCGCTGGATGTTTTGGCGCAGCATGTCATGGGCCGCGCCTGTGGAGATGGGTTCCGCCTGGACGCGCTGTTTGAAGAGGTGCGCCGCGCCGCGCCCTACCGGTTCATTGATTGGCAGATGTGGGAGCAGATTGTCGATTTCGTCGCCACCGGCGGCTACGCGCTGAAGACATATGACCGGTTCCGACGGATTGTACGCATGCCGGACGGCGTGTGGCGCGCCCGCACCTCGCGCGACGCCCAACAGCACAGAATGAATGTGGGGGCGATCATCGAGGCGCCGACGATTGCTGTGCGCAAGGCCAACTTTGTTGGCAAACCCAAAGCGGGCGAACAACGCGCCGTGCGGGCCGGGCGCAAGCTGGGGGAGATTGAAGAGTATTTTCTGTCGACGCTAAGCCCCGGCGACACCTTCCTGTTTGCGGGAGAAGTGCTGGCCTTTCTCGGGATTAGCGATGAGGGCGCGCTGGTGACGTCGTCGAGCAAATCTGATCCAGCGATCCCGTATTATGCCGGTGGCAAGTTCCCACTCTCGACCTTTCTGGCGGGCCGTGTGCGTCAGATGATCCATGATCCCGCCGAATGGGGCGCCCTGCCAGACCAGGTGCAGGAGTGGTTTGGCGTGCAGCGAGAGAAATCCTCCATACCGCCGCCCGATCACCTGCTGGTCGAGACCTTCCCGCGCGGGGATCACCATTACCTTGTCTGCTACCCCTTTGAGGGTCGCCTGGCTCATCAAACGCTGGGCATGTTGCTGACGCGGCGGCTGGAACGTGCCGGCGCCAAGCCGCTGGGCTTTGTTGGTAGTGAGTATGCCATGGCGGTCTGGGGGCTGGAGGGCATGTCCGGTCTCGATATGGGCGACCTGTTTTCGCCTGACATGCTGGGCGATGATCTGGATGAATGGCTTGCCGAGAGCTTTCTAATGAAGCGGACGTTCCGGTACTGTGCGCTGATATCTGGCCTCATCGCCCGGCGGTTTCCCGGCCAGGAAAAGACCGGGCGGCAGGTCACGTTTTCAACCGATCTCATCTATGATGTTCTCAACCAGCATGAACCCGACCACATCTTGATGCGCGCGGCCCGGCAAGACGCGGCGACCGGTTTGCTCGATATTCGTCGACTATCCGACATGCTGATGCGCATTCGCAGCAAGATCGACCATCAGGCCCTCGACAAGATCAGTCCGTTTGCCGTGCCGGTTATGCTGGAGGTGGGCAAGGAGCCCGTGTTGGGCGGAGAGGCTTCAGAGGCCATCCTGCGCGAAGCCGAAGATGACCTTGTTCGCGACGCGATGGGATGAGGGATAGGGTTGAGCCGCAGAGAAAAAATGAGGTGTGTGAGCCAGCTTACAGTGTCCAGCGGCAGGCGCTGGCAAAACAAGTTCATCGGCGGAACACAAACAGCCCGCCGGCCAGATCAAAGGAACCTGAACATGAACATCGCATCGAAAATCGCCCTCTCTGCTTTGGCCCTCGTGGCCGCCACAACAGCAACCGCCGCCTCAGCTCAGGACTATCTGGATTGGTCCAGCATGGCCCCGGGTGGCCTGGAAATGGTTGACCCATATGGCAACGTCTACACGGTGGACCCGTGGGCGTCTGACTCCCAGGTCGATGCATACGGCAACGTCGTCTCCAGCTATGGCTACCAGATGGACGAGTCGCTTGGCATGTATGACCTGACGCCGGCATGGCAGGACAATTCCTACGGCTATGGCGCCACGACGGACAGCTACAGCTACCTCGACTCCAACCCTTATGCAGGGGCGACCACGTCACACGACAAATTCCTGGAAAGCATCTGGGAATAGAGCCAGCATCACATTCTCTCGAAGAGGCAGCCCGGCGCAGTGTGCTGGGCTGCTTTCGTTTGAGCGCCCAGTCCACCACAAAAATTCTGGCCCTTGTGAACCAGCTCACATCCCGATTCGCGCGGTCTTGGCATGTTGATCGTGTCGCTGATGGAGCGAACGCAATTCACAAGGAAACAGACCCATGAAACGCCTCAACATCCTATTCGCCGCCGCCCTCGCTTTCACCGGTGCCGCTTCCGCCCAGTTGTCGGGCTACGGTCACGGCCAGCACCAGCCGGGATATGGTCAACAACAGCCCGGGAGCTACAGCCAGCGTGGCTTCACGCCTCCCGGCGCCGCGAACTTGTCCCAGCTTTCCGGCACGTGGAACTATACAATCCCAAACAGTCGGGGTCCGGAAGCGTTTCAAGCACAGGTGGATGCAACCGGCCGGTTTGTGGCCCGCAGCAGCTCTACAATGATCCAGGGTCAATTCAACGGCATGTCAGGACAAGGCGTTGCGATGACTTCGGGCGGCAACAATGGTCGCCCCATGCAGAACGGGGTTCAGCTGCGCTTTGACGGCCAGTGCCATATTCAAGTGACGTTGATTGGCCAAAACGGTCGCCCTTTTGCCCAAGGCATGATGCACGTCAACCACCGCCCCGGCGCGCCTTGCCCGAACTGATATCGCGCTGTGCCATTGCCTGGATACCAGGGTGTTTCCGGGCCAAGAATGAGAGTTTGCCGCACCTGACAAAGAAGTCCCCGGATCAAGCCCGGGGAGGCTAGGGGGCTATATGCCCCCTAAAACCGTCCACTGATCGTAAGTCTGGCATTGAGCGGCGCACCGACTGTTGCTTGGTGCGTGCTGTGGGAGTTCGGGAAGTACGTCTCATCGGTTAGATTTTCGACATTGAGCTGGACCCGTAAAGTGTCTGACACATCGTAATAGGCCGCTGCGTCAAAGCGCGTGTAGGCTGGCAGGGTCGGATGAGTGGCCTCGCTGGAAATGCCGATATCGAAATCGGTGATGAAAGACTCATCCTGATAGGTCGCGCCGAGGCCAACACCAAATTTGTCCGTCACTTCATATGCGCCCCAAACCGAGAACATGTTCTCTGGCAATTCTCGTGGAATTTCCGCGCCATTATCGGTCTCACCGTCGAGATAGCTATATCCCGTGGTCAGGTAGAATTGATCAGTGATCTGGCCCTGGAGCTGGAGTTCGAACCCTTCAATCTCCGTGCCGCGAATTTCAAAGTCTTCACCGGTCGTATCGTCGCGAGCCGCGCGGGTTTCCTCGTTCTGGAAATAGGCTGCCGTCAGGCTCAGGCCCTCTGCAAAGTCCCATTTCACACCAATCTCGGTGTTCTCGAACTCATCGGGGTCAAGACTGTCCGTGCTGGCAAACTGTTCGCCGGAACGCGGCAGAAAGGTCTCGCTGTAGGCGGCGTAGAGAGAGATGTTTTCCTGGGGCTTGAAGATCAATCCGGCGCGCGGTGAGAACTTCTCGTCCGTCCGCGATGTGGTAACGACATTCGCCGGATCAGCGAGATTGTCGGTGCTCTGGTCGAAGCTGTCGAACCGACCGCCCAGAACAAGATCAAACATCGGCGACAGTTCGATCTGGTCCTGGATGAAGAGTGAGTAGACCTGTACCTCGGACGCAGTGCGGTCGTTCAGGTTTACCGTGAAATCATTGGTGGTGGGCTCACCCGCCCCGCTGATAACGCCCGTGACCGGATCGACAAAATTGTTGAAACCGGTGCCCATGCCGCCGCGCAGATCGAGCGGCCGCTGGATTGCGAAGATCTCATTGTCATCGGTGAACCCATTGGTGCTCCAGCGGGCATTGAACCGGTCATTGTCATTCTGGGTGTCGATGAACTCTGCTCCTGCGATGAGCGTGTGGTTGATCTGGCCGGTTGCGAACTCTCCCACAACATTGCCGGACAGCACAAAGTTCTGGCGCTGTGTAGTGTCCACGTAGCCATCAAGCGTGACGAAATCTGGGTTGAGCGCCTGATCGTATCCCGACGCGTAAAAGTTGGTGTAGGCCTTGTCATAGTCGCCATAAGAGGCGCTGACGATGGCTTTGAAGCTGTCGGAAAACTCATGCTGGAGCTGGGCCCTCAGGATCGTCGCTTCATGGGTGGTAGTGTTCAACTCCGCGTCGCCAAAGACAATGTCTTCAAACGCTTCCACCGGCTCGCCATTGGTGCCGGTTGGGATGCCTCGATCAACAAAGCGCTCTTGGTCGATATACTCGATGGACAGATCCAGCGTGGTGGCAGGCGTCAAAGCCAATCGCGCCGTTGGGTTTATGCCGTAATTTTCGCCATCGAAGAAATCCCGGTGGTTTTCCAGGCTTTCATAATAGGCATTGAGGCGCACACCGGCGGTGTCGTTGACCGTGAAATTGCTGTCGATGGCGCCCGAAAAGCCGCCAAATGTGTCGACTGAACCGCGATAGCCGGTGAATTGTTCACCCAGTTCGGCTTTTTTCGTCACCCGGTTCAAGACGCCGCCCGTGCCGCCGCGTCCAAAGAGCAGGGCGTTGGGCCCGCGCAGGATTTCAATCTGCTCAATGTTGTAGAGCGGGCGGTAGTACTGAACATCATCGCGTACGCCATCGATGAAGAAGGCCGCCGTGGAGCGGATGCCACGAAACACGACCGCATCGCGGTGACCCTCGCCCTGGGAATTGTTCACACCGGGCGTGTAATCGATGATGTCTCCAACGCTATCGAAGCCGCGCTGGGCGATGTCTTCGCCGCTGATGATCGACAGACTCTGCGGCACATCAATGATCGGCGTTGGTGCCTTCAGCGCATTGACCTGGTCTGAATACAGGTACTGGCCGACGATCAGCACCTCGTCCTGGACAAGCTCGTCGGGGCCTTGCGCATAGGCAGTTTGGCCAACACCCAACAAAGCTGTGGTGAGCAGAAGCGTGGAGAAGAAGGGGCGTGTGGTGGAGATGATCATGTTGAGACTGCCTTTAAGAAACATTTGCAAAATCCAATGCAGTAATTGAGAATGATTATCAATGGCGGAATTCAACTTTTCTCGAGAACGGGGCGAATTGTTGCAAGCCGGTCGCAATTTGAGTGGTTCGGATGGGGCTTCGCCGGGGGGCAGCGGCGTATCACTGCTTTACAAACCCTCGACCGAGGGTACGAAGCACCCCATATCTTGGGCGGTGCACGCCCGCACCGGCCAGACAGGAGCATCAATGGCAAAGGAAGAACTACTTGAGTTCAATGGGACAGTGGTCGAACTGCTGCCCAATGCGACGTTTCGTGTGAAACTCGAAAATGATCACGAGATCATCGCGCACACCGCAGGAAAAATGCGGAAAAACAGGATCCGGGTCCTAACCGGTGACAAGGTATTGGTGGAAATGACGCCCTATGATCTGACCAAAGGTCGGATCACCTATCGCTTCAAATAACCAGATGACCGAGATCACCCCGCCCGAGGGTTTCTCGCCCCATTTCCGAAAATCAAAGTTTACAGACCCCTGGGAACCCATTTTTTCCAGGGTCTCCAGCCGCGCGGTAGACTTGGCAGTGTTACTTCGCGACGCTCACTGCAATTCACGCGGCATGGTGCATGGCGGATTGATTGCTGCGCTTTGCGACAACGGTATGGGGCTGACCTGTGTGGCGGCGATGAAGGATAATGGGCGCGAGCTTCAAGGCATGGTGACGGTGTCGATGACGACCGATTTCCTCGGTGCAGCTGAGATTGGTAGCTGGCTGATTGTTGCGCCGGAGGCGGTGAAACTTGGCGGATCGCTCGGCTTTGCCCGCGCGCTGGTGACGGCGGATGGCAAACCGATTGCCCAGGCTAGCGCTAGTTTCAGGATCAGCTAGGCAGCCATGGACCGCCCGCAACTTATCCTTGCCAGTGCAAGCCCGCGTCGCTGCGATTTGCTCGCGCAAATCGGCATCGTTCCGGACCAAATTGTTCCCGCAGATATCGACGAGACGGCAAAACCTGGCGAACTGCCCCGTGTGTTGGCCGCCAGGTTGGCGCGTGAAAAGGCGCAGGCGTGCACGACAGATGGATACGTACTGGCCGCCGATACAGTGGTCGCCGTGGGGCGCCGGATTCTGCCAAAGGCTGAGACGTTGGAGGAGGCGCGCGCCTGCCTCGATCTTTTGTCGGGGCGGAATCACCATGTCTACACCGGTGTGACTGCACGCGGACCGGGTGGAAACGCTGCGCATCGGCTAGTGAATTCCACCGTTACGTTCAAGCGGCTGTCTGCGGTTGAAATTGACGGTTATCTTGAGACCGGCGACTGGGCCGGCAAGGCTGGCGGATATGCCATACAGGGCCCGGCAGGTGCGTTTGTTCGGAAGATCCGCGGAAGCTATTCAGCGATAGTCGGACTGCCATTGTTTGAGGCGCGATCCTTGTTGGAAGGACTTGGCTTTCGCCCCTAACGCACGGTGATGAACTTACCGAACAGGTGCAGCAGGTCGCGCGGGGTCGTTGCTGGCATCAGAGAGTCAACCGGATCATCGCGGCGCACGATCATGCGAGTTGACCCGACCGGGCCGTCGACACGGTGATAATTCATCGCCCAATCCGGAAAAGCACGGCCTTCCACGGACTCGCCAACGATTTGAGTTACACACGTATGACGGGCATCCTGAGCAATTTTCTCGAACGTCGCACGAACCTCGGATTCTTCACCTTCGAGCACCTGCATGAAGCGGCCATGGGAGCGCACGAGGAACCCCGTAATGTAACGCTCATAATTGTTAGACGCTGAAACATCGAGGATTTTCCCGATGTCTTGGTCCGACAGCGCAGCCACTGCCTTGCTCACATAAACCAGTCGGTACACCCGGAAGGCTCCAAATACGGGGTTTCTTCTACGCGATAGGATACTCCATTTCGGTCGCTGGAGTCTGCGGCGAATTTTCCACACCCATTCGGTGTGCGCTACGGTACCGGCTTTGCCTTTCCCCTGCCGCAAAAGCAGACTAGGCGAAGAGAATGGCGCGCGGCGATTCCACATTTATCTGTCAGGCTTGCGGAGCCTCTTTTTCGAAGTGGTCGGGAAAGTGCGCTGACTGCGGAGCCTGGAACACCCTGGTTGAAGAGGTCGGCGCGGCGGCCCCGGGCGGCTTGAAGACGGCCAAAAGCGGTACCGGAAAACGCTCGGGCAAAGTCGACTTTGTTGCATTGGATGATGCCGCCGAAGCGCCGCCGCGAACGCAGATCGGTGTTGAGGAACTTGACCGCGTTTTCGGCGGCGGCCTCGTCCAGGCCTCTGCGACGCTGATCGGCGGCGATCCGGGGATAGGCAAATCGACACTGTTGCTTCAGGTCGCCGCCCGGCTGGCACGCGACGGGTTCAACGTGGTCTATGTGTCGGGCGAGGAAGCCGCAGCGCAGATACAAGAGCGCGCGATCCGTCTGAAGGTCGCGTCCAGTCCAGTGCAGCTGGCCACCGAAACCGATCTGCGCAAAATTCTCACAGCACTGAAAAGCGCCAAGCCAGACTTCGTCGTGATCGATTCAATCCAGACCTTGTGGTCTGATAGTCTTGAAGCGGCGCCGGGATCTGTCTCCCAGGTTCGTGCCTGCGCTCAGGAGTTGGTGCGCTGGGCTAAGAAATCGGCTGCAGCCCTGGTGATCGTCGGCCATGTCACTAAGGAAGGTCAGATCGCCGGCCCGCGCGTTGTCGAGCACATGGTCGACACAGTGTTCTATTTCGAGGGTGAGCGCGGCCACCAGTTCCGCATTCTGCGGGCTGTGAAAAACCGATTCGGCCCCACCGACGAGATTGGCATCTTCGAGATGCATCAATATGGCCTCGCACCGGCCAAAGAGCCGTCCGCGCTGTTTCTCTCGTCGGATGGCCAAGGCGATGGCGGGGCGGCGGTGTTTGCTGCCATGGAAGGCTCTCGCCCCGTTCTGGCGGAAGTTCAGGCCCTGGTGGCCCAGTCATCCTATGGCACGCCGCGTCGTTCAGTTGTCGGATGGGAGGGCTCGCGCCTCGCGATGATCCTGGCCGTTCTTGAAGCTCGCTGCGGCGTGAGCCTGGCCGGGCGGGACGTTTATCTAACCGTAGCGGGCGGCTACCGGATTGTTGAACCGGCGGGAGACCTGGCTGCTGCGGCCGCCTTGTTGTCATCTCTCAGCGGGTCAGCGCCGCCGGAACGTGCGGTCTTTTTCGGCGAGGTTGCATTGTCAGGTGCAGTTCGCCCGGTGGCACGTATGGACACGCGGTTGAAAGAGGCGGCGCGCCTTGGCTTCACCAGCGCATATGTGCCCGACGGCAGTTCTGCATCAATTGCCGGGTTGACGATCACCCCCATTCAGCGGCTTAACGACCTGGTCTCCATTCTTGCCCCGGACGTATCAAATGACTGAAGCGCTCACCGCATTCGATGCAGTGGCCATTACGCTGGTCATTCTATCCGCATTGATGGCATTGGCGCGCGGTTTTGTTCGGGAACTGGCGACTCTCGGTGCATTCATCTGCGCCCTGGCGGCGGCCTATCTTGCGCGATCTGTTCTGCGCGACCCCGTCTCCGCGTTGTTCAGTGAGGGATCAGCCGACTGGCTGCCCGATGTCACAATCATGGTGATAGTCTTCATTGCAGTCTACGCTCTGGTAGCGTGGCTCGGCCAACGACTTTCGCGCACCATTCAGGGCGTGGAGGGCATTGGCCTCATCGATCGTTTGTCGGGATTGATATTCGGCATTGCGCGCGGCGGTGTCGCGGTGGTGTTTTTTGTTTATCTTGTGCAGCTCGGAATGGATCAGGATCGCATCCCCACGTGGATTGCAGATGCACGCACCTATCCTTTTTTTGCGAGTGCCGCAGATTATGTGAACGAAAATGCACCGCGAATCGCGGAAGATATGCGTGAGGCATTGCCGGAAACGCCGGAGCCGGATAACAGCTAGCGGACCTCGCACGGTCAGCCCACGGAGGACTTGTCGATGATCTGGGACCATGATGACGACAAGCCCCGGGAGGAATGTGGGGTTTTCGGAATTTACGGCGACGAGGAAGCCTGTCTCCTCACCGCTCTGGGCTTGCACGCCCTGCAACACCGGGGTCAGGAAGCCTGCGGGATTGCCACCTTCGACGGTAAATTCTTCCATAATGAACGCCATCTCGGCCTAGTCGGAGACCATTTCGGCGGCGGCAATATGCGCGAACGGTTGGCGGGTCATATCGCCATCGGCCACAATCGTTACTCCACGTCAGGCGGCACAGCGCTGCGCAATATTCAACCTATCTTCGCGGATTTGCCCACGGGCGGGTTTGCCGTGGCCCACAACGGCAACCTGACCAATGCCCGCGCACTGCGCGAAAAGCTGGTCCAGGATGGCCGGCTGTTTCAGTCCACCATGGATACGGAAGTCATTCTACAGTTGATGGCGCGGTCCCATCGCGCTGGTCTCATTGATCGTTTCATTGATGCCATGCAGCATATTGAAGGCGGTTACGCACTGGTGGCAGTTGCCGAGGGCATGTTGATCGGCGCGCGCGACCCAGTTGGTCTGCGCCCGCTTGTGCTTGGCAAACTCGCTGGCGCTTACATTCTGGCTTCAGAGACGTGCGCCCTGGACATTATCGGCGCCGAGTTCATTCGAGAAGTCGAAAACGGCGAAGTTGTGGTGATCACCGAAGAAGGGGTCCAAAGCCTGCGGGCCTTCCCGAAACGCCCGGCGCAGCCCTGCGTATTCGAATATGTCTATTTCGCTCGCCCTGATTCCATAGTTCAGGGCCGTAGCGTTTATGAAGTACGCCGCCGCATGGGCCATCAACTGGCGGCAGAAACGTCGGCCGACGCGGATGTGGTGGTGCCCGTTCCAGACAGCGGTGTACCGGCCGCCATTGGGTTCAGCGAAGCCAGCGGCATTCCGTTTCAACTCGGCATTATTCGCAATCATTATGTTGGGCGCACGTTTATTGAGCCCACTCAGCTTGGCCGTGAGCTTTCGGTTTCGAAGAAGCATTCGCCTAATCGCGCTGTGCTGGAAGGCAAGCGCGTGATTTTGGTGGATGACTCCATCGTTCGCGGGTCCACGTCGACCAAGATCGTTAAAATGGTCATGGAGGCGGGGGCGCGGGAAGTGCATTTCCGCTCGGCCAGTCCGCCCATAGAGTATCCTGATCGATATGGCATCGACATGGCCGGCCGGGACGAATTGATGGCAGCCAATAATGACCTGCCCGCTATGGCCGCAAAGCTTGGCGCGACCTCGCTTGGCTTTTTGTCCGTCGACGGGCTATACAAGGCGATTGGCGGGTTGGATCGCAACGCGGACCTGCCCCAGTTTGCCGACCACTGCTTCACCGGAGAGTATCCAACCCAACTCGTGGATGATGCGGAACGCAAATCAGACAAACATATGCAGCTATCCCTGCTGGAAGAGCGCCCCTTGAGAGAAACCGCTTAAGCGCGGCGTTGCCATGTCTGATCCCAGATACACACTTGTGACCGGCGCATCGCGCGGTATTGGCCGGGCGGCAACCTTGGAGTTGGCGCGCCGGGGCCATCATATCATCGGTCTGGCGCGCTCCAAGGCGGCGCTTGAAAAACTGGATGATGAGATCCGCGCGGCGGGTGGCAAAGGCACATTTGTGCCGCTCGACCTGAAAGACGCGAAAGCCATTGATGCCCTCGGCGCGGTGCTACATGAGCGATTTGGCCGTCTGGATGGCCTGCTCGCCAATGCCGGAATTCTCGGCACCCTCGGCCCGCTGCAAGCAGTGGGGCCGCGAAGCTTTGAAGAGACGATTGAGGTCAATCTCACAGCCAATTGGCGCCTCATCCGCTCTTTTGCACCGCTTTTGTCGGCTTCGCCCAGCGGCCGAGCGGTCTTCATGACATCCGGAATCGTGCCGCGCCCACGGCCCTTCTGGGGGCCTTACTTGGCGGCAAAGGCCGGGTTGGAGGCGATGGTGCATGCCTGGGCCGAAGAACAAAACAAGCTGCCGCTGCGGGTGAACCTGTTTGATCCCGGCGCGACCCGCACGGAAATGCGCGCCAACGCCATGCCGGGCGAGGACCCTATGTCCTTGCCAGCGCCGGAGGATGTCGCCCAACCGATTTGCGACATGCTTGAACATGCGGAAACACGATCCGGCGTTCGCGTCGCTTTCCGGGAGCTGAAGTAGCTCAACCGTTCCCTTTGTCTTCGGATTGCACTACGTCCACGACATGAGTTCCAAGCCCGCCCCAACCCTTCTCGAACAACCGCTCAGCTCCAAGAAGCCGGGCGCATGGCGCATCGCAAACATCATTGATGGTCGTGCGCTGCGGGTAAAGCTCACCGCCGCGCACATCGATAACATGGGCGACCCCCAGTCGGCTCGCACACGTGCACTCGACTTGCTACACGGCGCCCTGTTCCGCGGTCGCATGATTGCACAGGAGCGCCTGCAGCAGGGCGCCGATGGCCTGGACACCGCCCGGCTTCTGTCTGCCGTGCAGGACGAGGTGATTTCGGCGCTTTTCGATTTCACCACCAAACACGTTCACATGGTGTCGAACCCAACTGAGGGAGAGCGGATCGCCATTGCGGCTACAGGCGGATATGGCCGCAGCGTTCTGGCGCCATCATCCGATATCGACCTGTTGACACTGCACAGCTGGAAAAAGAGTCCGCACGCGGAAAACGTGGCTGAGTACATGCTCTACGCCCTATGGGATATGGGTTTGAAGGTGGGCCACGCCTTCCGAACGCCGGATGAGTGCGTCCGCCTGGCAAGCCATGACGTAACGATCAAAACGTCGCTGTTGGATATGCGGTTTCTGTCTGGCGACACAGAACTTTTCGCCAGCGCCCGCGAATTGTTCGAAGACAAGTGCGTGGTCGGCCAGGACGCCCAGTTCATCGCCGACAAACTGGCAGAACGCGATGCCCGCCATGCTCGCGAAGGCGGGACGCGATATGTGGTTGAGCCGAACGTGAAAGAGAGCAAGGGCGGTTTGCGAGACCTTCAGACTCTTTTCTGGATCCTCAAACACATCCATGGCGGAACCAGCCTTGAAGAGGTGATGTTGTCGTCTGATTTCGCCAAGCAGGATTATCGCCGCTATATCCGCGCGGCTGAGTATTTCTGGACGGTGCGCTGCCACCTTCACTACCTGACAGGCCGCGCCGAAGAGCGGTTGAGCTTTGATTTGCAGCCGGAAATCGCATCACGCATGGGATATCGTGATCGTGGGTCGCAGCTGGGTGTCGAGCGGTTCATGAAGCGATATTTCCTCGCGGCGCGGGATGTCGGCTCCCTGACTCGTATCCTGCTTGCAAGGCTTGAAGCCCAGGAGAAGACCAAACCAGAGGGGCTGCTGCGTTTCCTGCCACAGCCGACGCCCAAACCGCTTGGCGATTCCGGTTTCGTGCTTGATGGCGGTCGTCTATCGGTGAAGTCGGAAGAGGTGATCCGCGACAATCCCGTGAATATGGTGCGATTGTTCACCACCGCTGAAGAGCAGGGCTGTGATGTGCATCCGGATGCGCTTTGGGCGGCGGCGCACAATCTGCGGCACATCAGATCTGAACAGCGGCGTGACCCGCGCATGCAATCTGCAATGCTGGATGCCATACTCGGCGAGCAGCCTGGCCTGACGCTGCGCCGAATGAATGAGGCTGGCGTGCTGGGACAGGTCGTTCCAGAGTTTGGTGCCATCGTCGCACAGACCCAGTTCAACATGTACCATCACTACACTGTGGATGAGCACACGCTGCGGGCGATGGAAGCCATTTCTGATATCGAACACCACAGGACCGAGCATTTCGCGCTAGCGCGGATGGTGTTTCCCAAGATCGACAATCGCCGCGCACTTTATCTCGCCATGCTGCTGCATGACACGGGGAAAGGGCGCGGTGACCAGCAGGTCGAAGGCGCCAAGACGGCGCGCCGCGCAGCCCGGCGATTGGGGCTGGACGTTGAGGAAGCTGATCTGATCGCATGGCTGGTTGGAAACCATCTTGAAATGAGCGAGACGGCGCAGAAACGCGACCTGTCAGACCCCAGAACGATTGCGACCTTCGCAGAAAAAGTTGGCGATATAGAGCGGTTGCGACTGCTCTTTGTTTTAACCGTCGCCGACATTTATGCCGTAGGGCCGGGGGTTTGGAACGGGTGGAAAGGCCAGCTTCTGGGTGAGCTCTACCACAATACCTCAGCCGCCCTTCGCGGTGGGCGTACCGATGAGGCTGCCGTGTTGGCAGTTTTGCAGGGACGCGCCGAAGAACGTCGGCGCGATCTCGAGGCGCGCATGGGCGAGATTCCGCACGCCATGGACGGCATGAACACGAGCTACTGGACGAGTTTCGACGTTGATGAACTCGCCTGGCATGTCGACACCCTGCGCCAGGGGCTGTCGGTTGCCGCACGCCAGCGCAATCGCGGAAGCGGTCTAGATCTTCTTGTCACCGGTAATGACAGGCCGGGCTTGTTTGCCGATGTGGTTGGAGCCATCGCCCAGCGAGGAGCCAGCATTGTCTCAGCGCAGGTTCACACGGGCCCCGGCGGCGAAGTGATCGATGCGTTCGTACTGCAAACCAAGCGCGGCGAGCCTTTTGCCGATCAGGATGAACGGCGGGTCAAAGGGCTGGTGGCCGATGTCGAGGCCGCGCTTTTTGGAACCGAAACGCGCGACCGCCAGCCAGTCAGGCGTGAACAGCGCGAGGCAGCTTTTATTGTAAAGCCGCTGGTGCAAATTCACTCTGATCTGTCGAGTGAATTCACTGTGATCGATATCACCAGCCGCAGCCGACCTTATCTTCTATGTGATGTGGCCGATGCAATGGCGCGCAGCGACCTGACCATCAGCTCTGCCCATGTCGGCAGCTATGGTGAGCGCGTGTTCGATGCATTCTACGTCAATCATTTGAACGGCGAGAAAATTATCCCAGCTGAAGATGAAGCGGTGCTGAAAGCACGGCTGCTCAAGGTCATTGGTCGCGACGAGCCCGACGGCCCATCGACGCCGGCGCGCGAGCTAAAGCGTGCCAGCGCTGCAGACAGTTTCTAGAGCGCCCAGTCCATGAGCCTTGTCCGCAACACGCTGGTTCAGTCTTCGCTAACACTGGTCAGCCGCGTGCTTGGCTTTTTGCGCGACGCGGTGATTGCGGCCAAGATTGGCGCGGGTCCGGTTGGCGACGCGTTTTTCGCCGCGCTGATGTTTCCAAACCTGTTTCGGCGGTTCTTTGCCGAAGGTGCTTTTGCCCAGGCGTTCGTGCCCAGCTATGCACGCACACTTGAAGCAGACGGGCGCGAGGCGGCGCAGGCCGTGGCTCAGGAAGCGATGCGGGTGTTGTTTGCCGCAACCGCCGTGCTGACGATCGCTGCCCAGATCACGATGCCGTGGATCATGCGCGCGTTCATGGGCGCGTATCTCGACCAACCGGACATATTCGATCTGGCGGTGATGCTAACCCAGCTGACTATGCCGTATCTCACCTTCATGGCGCTGTGCGCCCTGTTTGCTGGAGTACTAAACTCGTCTGGGCGATTTGCTCTGTCTGCTGGCGCTCCGACCCTTCTAAACATCTGTGTGATCTCAGCGGCCCTTCTGGCAGACGGGACGCAGCAGACAGCCTGGTGGGCGGCGATGGCGGTGACGGTCTCGGGCCTGTTACAGGCCGGTCTGTTATGGTGGGGTGTGTCGCGCCAATCGGTCCGGCTATCTCTCATCGGACTGCCGCGCCTGACGCCAAACGTGAAAAAGATCCTGGGGCTTGCGGTGCCTGGCGCGGTGGCGGCCAGCGGCATGCAGATCAATGTGTTGATCAGTCAGGTATTGGCCGGATTTGAGGAAGGCGCGCGGTCTCTGCTGGCCTATGCCGACCGGCTTTACCAGCTTCCCCTAGGCTTGGTGGGGGTTGCGGTTGGCGTCGCTATCCTGCCGCGTCTGTCGCGGGCAGCGCGCATTGAAGATAGCAACGAGGCCAATCGCACCTTGGATGACGGAATCGGCTTGGCTTTGTCGCTGACCCTGCCTGCGGCTGTGGCCCTTGCTATCGCGCCTGCTCTTTTGATCGATGGCCTGTTTGCGCGCGGTGCTTTTACGGGCGAAGACGCCGCTATGTCGGCGCGCGCCTTGATCCATTTTGCCTGGGGGGTGCCGGCCTTTGTGCTGATCAAGATTCTCGCGCCCGGCTTTTTCGCGCGTGAGGACACAAAGACGCCGATGCGGTTTGCGCTCCTGTCTGTGGTCATCAACACGGCGTTGGGCGCGGGCCTGTTTTTCTGGTTCCAAAGCATGGACCTGCCAGGGTTTCCCGGCCTTGCCATCGCCACCAGCGCGGCAGCGTGGGTGAATGCGCTGTTCCTGTTCTTCACTTTGCAGGCGCGAGGCTGGTATGCGCCTGGCGGGCGGTTGATCAGCCGGTTGATCAGCGCGGTTCTGGCCAGCCTTGCCATGGGCGCGGCGCTGCTATGGATCAAACGGAACTGGGCGGCGCTGGAAGTTTATGTCCCGGGTCAGGGGCTGGTCGACGTGCTTGCCTTCATCGCCGCCGGCATGGGCATCTATGGCGTTGCTGCGATCGTGTTTGGGGCCTTACGCCCCAGCGACCTTAAGGCCCTAGCCCGGAGACGCCCAGTGGAGTAATCCCGTCCGCCATGACTGATACAGCTGAATATTCCGGCCCGGAGCGTGTTTTTTCAGGCGTGCAGCCCACCGGCGATTTGCATCTGGGCAACTATCTTGGCGCGCTGAAGAAGTTCGTGGCGCTGCAAGACCAGCATGATTGCATCTTTTGCGTCGTGGACTTGCACGCCATCACCGTGCCACAGGACCCAGCCACCTTGGCCGCCAAAACTCGCGAGATCGCGGCGGCTTTCTTTGCCAGCGGGATCGATCCGGCCAAGGCGATTGTCTATGCTCAATCTGCTGTTCCCGCCCATGTCGAACTGGCCTGGTATTTCAACTGTGTCGCGCGAATGGGCTGGTTGGAACGTATGACCCAGTTCAAGGACAAAGCGGGAAAGGATGCTGAGCGGGCCTCCGTCGGCTTGTTCGATTATCCCGTGCTACAAGCTGCCGATATCCTTGCCTACAAGGCGACCCATGTGCCGGTCGGCGAGGACCAGAAACAGCATCTGGAACTCACACGCGATATTGCAGACCGGTTCAACCGGGACTTGGACGCGCCCGGCTTCTTCCCGCTGCCCGAGCCACTGATCCAGGGGCCAGGCGCAAAAGTGATGAGTTTGAAGGACGGCACCAAGAAAATGTCGAAATCCGATCAGGCCGAAACCAGCCGGATCAACCTTATCGACGATGCCGATACGATTGCGCGCAAGATCAAGAAATCGAAGACCGACACACTGGGCGATGTGCCGGAAGATGAAACTGGATTGGAAGGTCGCCCGGAAGTGGCCAACCTGGTCGGCATCTATGCCGCCCTTTCAGACCGCACGGTGACAGATGTGCTGGGTGAGTTTGGCGGCGATGGCTTTGGCCGGTTCAAACCGGCCTTGGCTGATCTGGCGGTCAGTGCGCTAGGCCCGATCACAGATGAGATGCGGCGCTTACTGGATGACCCAGCGGAAATTGACCGGCATCTGGCAGCAGGCGCGACCGGGGCGGCGGAGATTTCTGCGCCGACCATGGAAGACGTGCGCCGCGTGATTGGCTTCTGGAAAGCGTGAGCGCGTTTGTACCAAGTATGGAGATGACGATGCGGATTGGGACCGTCCTGTTTGCCGGGATTGCCCTGGCAGCCTGTGGCAGCCCGAATGTGGTGGCGATGGACGATGCGGGCGCGGTGGAGGCCCCGGCTACCGACGTTGAAATCATTGTTGGCAACGCCTTTATCATGGCGCCGATTGCTGGGAGGACCATGACCATGGGCGGGCTGGACGTAGCCGTGAACGGCGGCGATGTACGCCTTGTGAGCGTCAACGGCCTGTTTGCCGAGACAATCGAGTTACACACCATGTCGATGGATGAAGGCGTGATGCAAATGCGCAAGGTCGAAGGCTTTGACATCGCCGATGGACAGACCCTCCAACTGGAACGGGGCGGCAATCATCTGATGATTTTTGGCGCCAGCGACCTGCTGCCAGGAGAAAGCGAAGAGATCGCCCTGACGTTTGAACTGCCAAGTGGCGAGACCGAAATGGTGGAAGCAACGGCGCGAATTCAGGCACTCGGCGAATAGTTGGCCCAAGGTGTAATAATTTCCGACTTTTCACACTCCGGCGGGTTGCGCTCTCCTGTTGGTCGCCGCATTACTTGGGTGTATCGGAAATCAGGAAGAATCGATGTCGCTCGTACCCGTGGACGTTCCGAAGGGCTATCGCAGGGAAGGCCCCGTCGTCACCGTTCTTGGTAGTGATAAAAATCTTGACCTGACGACCGCTGAACCCAGCCCATATATGGTTCATGGCGGCAAGATCTGGCGCGTTCTGAAAACCACGCTTAAAGTTGGCGTCCTTGTCTCGGTAGTCGGGGCTTATCCGGCGATGATGTGGTCGTCTCACTCCATAAACGATAGCGCCGTAGAAGAGGTGAGCCAGGAAACCTGGGCATCACCAGCCGCTGGCGTGGCGATCTCGTTGGTTGTTCGTGAGGTTGAAGGCCCTGGTTGGACCGGTGACAAGCCTGCAATTGCGCCCGCCCAACAGTTGACGGGCCAGCCCGCCTGGCAGGTCGGTCTCACCAACGCGTTGTCAGACTATTTGCAGCTTGCGGCCACCGGTGTGGACACGACCGGAGAAATAGATCCCGATCTCGCCGCGGCCAGCCGGTTGTTGCGCGCCAAGGATGATGCTGAGATGACCCCGCGGCTTGTCGCTGCCACCGAGGCCTTGGCGCGCTACAATGGCCGCGTCCATGCCGACATCGCCGTGGACCTGGATGCCGGAACGGATTTCGCGCAATCGCTGCGTCTGTTCGCCGGCTGGGCCAACCAGTCCGCAGCAGACCTGTCTGCCCTCATTGGCCATGACCAGGGCTGGCCAGCCAGCCGCGAAGATGTTCACGCTTTTTACACTGCGCGCGCGCGTGCCCATGTCGTCGCAAATCTTATCAATGCGGCGATGGAAACCCACCCGGAGTTGATGGGGCGCGCCAGCGTTCGCGCACAATTGCGCGACACGCAGCGGGCCTGGTCCATCGTCGCAAGCCAAAGTCCACTTGTCGTATCCAATCAAAACGGTGATGGAGCGCTCCTGCCAAACCACCTGGCTGCGATGGCGTGGCACCTGGAACGGGCTGAGGCATCATCGCTGGAGCTTGCGGAACTCGTGCTCGGCGCCCAGCCCGATGTCACGCTTGCGGGCGTGGACGACGTCGTACTGACAAGCTCGCCATAGGCGCTGCAGCGCTTTCTCCATTGAAGAATCACAGCGAGCGGCCACATTCAGGCTGCAGCCGTAGCGATTGAGTGCCATGTTTATCCAAACCGAAGCGACCCCAAACCCAGACACGATCAAATTCCTGCCGGGCGTAGAAGTGGCCGGCGCGGCCGGGCCGTTTGATTTCCCCTCAATGGAATCAGCGCGCCCATCCCTGCTCGCACGTGCATTGTTCCACGTAGACGGCGTGGAGCGTGTCTTCCTCGGCAAGGATTTTGTGTCCGTTTCAAAGGCCGATACGCTCGACTGGGCGCCTCTGAAGCCCATGGTGTTTGCTGCGATCATGGATCATTTCGTGGCCGGTCTGCCGGTGATTGAGGAGGGCGCGGACGTGGCGGCTGAAGACACCGCTGATGTCACCTATGATGAGACGGCCTCTGAAATCGTTGGAGAAATCCGTGAGCTGATCGAGACCCGTGTGCGCCCGGCGGTGGCCCAAGATGGCGGCGACATCGTATTCGACCGGTTTGAGCCAGACACCGGCATAGTCCACCTTCACATGCGCGGCGCTTGCGCGGGCTGTCCTTCATCCACCTACACGCTCAAGCAAGGCATTGAAAATATGCTCAAGGCCTATGTGCCCGAAGTGACCGCGGTAGAAGCGGCGCTTTGACGACACCCACGGCTTGCCCTAGGTCACGCCACAGCTTGCAACATTTACCCACCAAGGGAGCGACCACGCATGTCCCATCCGATCAGTGATGACGGCTTTGACTCCATCTTTCGCAAGGCCCGTAGCTACAATAGCTGGCAAGACAAGGATGTGCCCGAAGTGCTGATCCGAGCGGTCTATGATCTCCAGAAATGGGGCCCGACGAGCGCAAATTGCTGTCCGGCACGGTACCTTTTTATTCGATCTGATGAGGCCAAGGCCCGACTGGAGCCGCATCTGGCCCCACCGAACAAGGAAAAATCCAATACGGCGCCATGGGTCTGCATCATCGCCCATGATCTTCAGTTCCCGGAGAAAATCCCGCAGCTCTTCCCGCACAATCCAGGCGCCAAGAACTGGTTTTCCGATCCTGAGAACCGCGAAACGACGGCGTTTCGAAACGGAAGCCTGCAAAGCGCCTATTTCCTGATTGCAGCGCGCGCTCTTGGGCTAGATACCGGGCCGATGTCGGGCTTTAGCAATGACGGCGTGGACAATGAATTTTTCATCGGGCAGGGCGGTGAGAAGGAAAATTGGCGGTCCAACTGGATTTGCAACATCGGCTATGGCTCAAATGAAGACTTGTTTGAACGCTCGCCGCGCCTCGATTTCGACGAGGCCTGCGAAATACTTTAACACGTGACGGGTCCGCTGCTTTCCATTTTGACGGTTGGGAACCGAAGTGAGGTCGGGCTGTTGGCGTCGCCAGGCGAAGATGTGCGGTCGATGTTTGCTGAAGGCCTGAAGGGACAGGATGCGCGGCTTCCCGCCTTGGCTGAAGACTTGTTGTCTGAAACCGGGCTTCGCTTCGACGATCTAGGCCGTATCACGGTGTGCATAGGGCCGGGCAGTTTCACTGGGGTGCGCGTTGGCGTTGCTTATGCCCGCGGCCTGGCGCTGGCTCTGGATGTGCCTTGTATCGGCGTAACCTCGCTGATGGCTTGCGTTGAGCCCACAAAGACCACTGAGCGGGTGCGTGTGGCCCTGGTGGCGAAGAAGCGTCCTCCCGACCAAACCGCCTGGACGCAGGTAATTGATACGGGCGGCCCTCTCGGACCCGCTGAAGAGTGGCGATTTGATGCGTTTGAAGCCGGGGCAATGAACCTCGTCGGAGATGTGCCGTTCGCTATGGCTTCAGTAAGACCCAATGCGGAGAACATCGCAAACTGGGGCGCGCGCTTGTCGCCACAACAGCATCCACCAAAACCGGCCTATGTGCGGGTGCCCGATGCCAAGCTTCCCGGCGGTAAAGCGCCGTGAGCGAAGGGCTGATTGTGCTTCGGGCTGATGACGCCAAGTGTGTCGCCGCGCTTGAGGCGGCCAGCGTCGAGCACCCGAGCGATGAGGCGCGCTGGCAAGAGGCGCTGAAGCAAACCCAACGCCTGGTCCTTGGTGTGGACACGCCGGATGGAGATTTGGTTGCCGCTGTGTCAGCCAGCCTCACCATGGAGATGGCCGATATTGAGGATGTGTTTGTTCGTCCCGGCGATCGTAGGCGCGGACTTGCTTCATTCCTCATCCAGGCGCTGGCCAAACGCGCTGGAGAACGCGGCATTGCGCGGCTGACGCTTGATGTGTCGGAGCACAACGGGGCAGCCCTCGCACTGTATCGCGGACTCGGTTTTGTCGAGGATGGCCGTCGCAAACGCTACTATTCTGATCGCTGCGATGCGATCTTAATGTCCCGAACTGTTTCGCCTTTCGCTGGACAGGGCGCGCCAGTCAGCCCATGAAGAACTTATGAGCCGCATTGAAAAACTCTGCATCGAAAAGGGTCTGCGTATGACAGAGCCCAGGCGCATCATTGCGCGGGTTTTGTCAGACTCTGACGATCACCCCGACGCCGAGGAGTTGCACCGCCGCGCCAACGCCCTGGACCGATCCATTTCGCTGGCCACGGTGTACCGGACTGTGAAAATTTTCGAGGACTACGACATCATCGCCCGTCACGAGTTTCGTGACGGGCGTGCACGGTTTGAAGAATTGCCCACCGACCATCATGATCACCTGATAGATGTGAAGTCCGGTGAGGTTCTCGAGTTTCACAATGAGGAAATCGAGCGCCTTCAGGAAGAAATCGCCAAAAAGCTTGGCTACAAACTCGTCGATCACCGGTTGGAGCTTTACGGCGTGCCGCTGGGTGACGACGAGAAAAATTAAGTTCCAGACACGATAGACCCATCGCGCTGATTTGCGCTTGCAATACACGTGTGCGCCGATGAACGTGCTCTTGTCAGGTGCAATGCGGGGGCTGCGATGTGGATAGCGATTTTAGTCGCGGGACTTGTCATCGTCGGCCTCTTGATGGTCATCGCAAAAATCCTCGATGGTGTAGCCGACCGGAGAAGCAACTTGCTGGGTCTGCCCCGCAGAATTTACGAACTTAAACACCGCAAGGCACAGATGGTGCTCCAATTTGATCCGTCAGCGCCGGAGTGACCGCGTCGACGAAAACAACGGCGCAGGCGCTAGTGTCCGCCAGGCTTTTGATTGCAACGCATCTACAGCCATTCTGGCGTGACCAAAGTGCCGCTATCCATCTTCGGCTGGGGGAACCGTTTCAGCAGCTGTTCGACGATTGCATCGGCGACGCGGTCCGCCTCTCGCAGCGGTTCGTAGCTCCAAGTTTCTAACGTTCCATCAAACCACCGCGCAGCGCCGCGGTCGATAAGGCTTTGATGCAGCCGGTCGAACTTCCTGGACCGTCCGTGCAGGCGCGCCATATGCACCGGCAAACCGTGATAGGCCGCATCTGAAAGCATATTCGCGCTGTCTTCTGTAACGATGGCGACGTCTGAGAAGCTGAGCCAGGCAAGATAGGGGTTTCGGCCATCTTCTGGCCCGGACCAGAATCGCGCGCCGACCTGGTCGGCAAAGGCGCGCATGCGCACCACCACATCAACCGGCGTGCGCCTTGAGGCTGTAATCCGCAGGCGCCAGCCTTGCCCGGCCAGTCGGTTGAGTTGGCTGATCAGGGTTTCGGCTGCACCTTGGGTGAACGTGTGCGTGTTCGATGTACCACCCAAAATCACAATTGCGCTACGCGCTCGCTCATCAGCCAGATCGGCAAAGGCAAGACTGGCATCTTCAAGATCATCCGGGCTGAAATAGGCCGGTGACCCAACCGTGGAGATGACATTATCTCCGGAAACGCCGTCATGGGTGGGGGTCACGAGCAGATCAAACTCGGCTGGATCGAACCCCGGATCGAGCACGTGGACCACCAAGGTTTGTCCACCGCTCCATTTACGAAGGGCCGCAGAATAGGGCGCTGAACGTCGCCCGGCAGCGATCCAGACAGTCGGCCAAGGCGATGTCAGCGCCGCGCGCTGGCCGCTTGGCAGGGCCAGGCGAGGTATTGGCCAGGATTTCGATGGTAACCAGGTCCAGGGCGGACGGGGCGAAAGGACAAGCGGGTCGCCGCGATGGCCATCGCCTGGAATATGCGCGATGTTCATCCATCGCGACCGGGCACCCAGTGCTGAAACAATCGCACGAACTTGAGCCGCGTTGCCCGCCCGGCCGTCGGAAACGGCCCAGATGGAGGGTCCGAGCTGCAGATCAGGTTCAGCGATTAGCGGAATTCCACTTTTTCGATTTCGTAGGCCTTCGCCCCGCCGGGGGCGGAAACTTCGGCCTCGTCACCTTGTTCCTTGCCGATCAGGGCGCGAGCAAGCGGTGAAGTGATGGAAATCTTACCGTCCTCAATACTCGCTTCGTCTTCGCCGACAATCTTGAAAACACGTTCGTTTTCTGTGTCCACATCAATCAGGGACACAGTCGCACCAAAGCGCACGCGCGTGCCCGTCATTTTTGTGAGGTCAATCACTTCGGCGCGCGCCAGCTTGTCATCCAGTTCCGCAATGCGGCCCTCGATGAAGGATTGTTTCTCTTTCGCTGCGTGATACTCGGCATTCTCTGAAAGATCGCCGTGCTCCCGGGCTTCTGCGATGGCCGCAATGATGCTGGGCCGTTCCTCGGACTTCAGTGTTTTTAATTCTGACTCCAGGGCCGCATGTCCTTCAGCGGTCATGGGAATTCTTTCCATGTACGTCTACTCTGTCATTATTGGTATAGGTGTAGCGTCCGTGCAAACGCACGAGCCGTCAAGTGGGGGGTGTCAGGTCGTTTGCAAGGCCTGGACCGTCATCTGACGGCTTCTTAACGCGCAAATGGCGTGTACGGAGGCCGAAGACGCCGCCAAAGTTGTGAAATAAGGGATGCTGCGGACCAGCGCCGTGCGTCGGATGGATTTGCTGTCCGCCAGCGATTGCACGCCCTGGGTTGTGTTGAAAACCAGTTGGATGTCGCCATTGATCATGGCGTCAACGATGTGGGGTTGGCCTTCGATGACCTTGTTGATTGCGCTGACATCCAGGCCCTGATCCTGAAGATAGCTGGCGGTGCCGCGGGTGGCGACGAGGGTGAATCCCATCTCCAACAGCTGACGTGCGGGCGCAATCAGCCCGGGTTTGTCGGCATCCTTCACCGACACAAACACCTTGCCGCCGCGGGGCAAATCCACGCCGGCAGCGACCTGTGACTTCAGGAACGCGGCGCCAAAATCATCGTCCCAGCCCATAACTTCGCCGGTCGAACGCATCTCCGGGCCAAGTGCCGGGTCGACTTCGGCAAACCGGCCGAAGGGGAAGACCGCTTCCTTCAGCGCAATGCGGTTGGGCGTACGGCTTGCCAACTCAAACGCGCTGAGCGGCTCTCCTGCCATCAACTTCGCGGCGATCCCGGCAATTGGCGAGCCTATGGCTTTGGCAACGAATGGAACGGTGCGCGAGGCGCGGGGGTTAGCCTCGAGAATGAAAATATCCTCGCCCTTCACGGCAAACTGGATGTTGATGAGGCCTTGGACATTCAGCGCCTTGGCCAATGCGGTGGCTTGATCGGCGAGCCGTGCCTGCAAATCGTCGCTGAGGGTGTACGGTGGCAGGGCGCAGGCGCTGTCCCCGGAATGTACGCCCGCTTCCTCGATATGCTCCATGATGCCTGCAACGTGGACATGCTCACCGTCGCACAAGGCATCGACATCAACTTCGGTAGCGTCTTCGAGGTATCGATCCAGGAATAGGGCCTGACCGTCTGAAACATCCAGAGCTCGGGCGGCAAACGCTTTGAGATCATCATCACTGCGCGCAATTTCCATGGCGAGACCGCCAAGCACATATGATGGGCGCACCATGACCGGATAGCCCAGCGCGCGAGCGCCTTCCAGGGCGGTCTCAACGCACGTGGCCGTGGTAGACGGGGCCTGTTGCAGACCAAGCTCATCAATCAGCCGCGCGAACTGTTCCCTGTCTTCCGCCAGGTCGATGGAGGCGGGTGACGTGCCGAGGATAGGCACATTTACGCGCTGCAGGGTGCTGGCAAGCTTTAGCGGGGTCTGTCCGCCAAACTGGACAATCACGCCGGCCAGTTCACCGTCGCCCTGTTCGGTGGCGATGATTTCGAGCACGTGTTCACGCGTCAGCGGTTCAAAATACAGCCGGTCGGAAGTATCATAGTCTGTGGAGACCGTTTCGGGATTACAGTTCACCATGATGGACTCAACATCCAAGTCAGCCATGGCAAAGGCAGCGTGGCAGCAGCAGTAATCGAACTCGATGCCTTGGCCGATACGGTTGGGCCCACCGCCGAGGATGATCGCCTTTTTGCGACCCGATACGTCTGCCTCGCACACCGGCAGGATCTCGCCGAAGGCGGGGTGCTCATAGGTGGAGTAGAGATAGGGCGTGGCTGCCTCAAACTCGGCCGCGCAGGTATCGATACGTTTATAGACCGGACGAACGCCGAGGCCGCGGCGATGCATGCGCACATCGTTTTCCGGTGTGCCGGTTAAGGTGGATAGGCGCCCATCGGAAAAGCCCATGGCTTTGAGGTCGGTCATGGATTTCGGCTCTTGGGGCAGGCCATCGCGGACAATCGCGGCTTCGACTTCCACGAGTTCGGCAATCTGGCGCAGGAACCACAGATCGATGGCGGTGATTCGTTGGATTTCCTCCACGGACACGCCGTCGCGCAGGGCCTGGGCCGCAATCAGGAGCCGGTTTGGGGTTTGTTTTGAAAGCGCACGCAGCAGGTCATCGCGGGTCTCAAACACTTGATCGTCCAGACCCGTGAGGCCGGTTTCGAGCGAGCACAGCGCTTTTTGCAGGCTTTCCTGGAAGCTGCGCCCGATCGCCATGGCTTCACCGACAGATTTCATCGCAGTGGTCAGTAGGGGCTCAGCGCCCTTGAACTTCTCAAACGCAAAGCGTGGAATCTTGGTGACCACATAGTCCAGGGTCGGCTCAAAGCTGGCGGGGATTGCGCCCCCGGTGATGTCGTTTTCCAGCTCGTCAAGCGTGTAACCCACTGCAAGTTTCGCAGCGATCTTCGCGATTGGGAAGCCGGTGGCTTTTGAGGCCAGCGCTGAAGACCGCGACACGCGGGGGTTCATTTCAATCACGACCAGCCGGCCATTTTCCGGGTTTACCGCCCATTGCACGTTTGATCCGCCGGTCTCCACACCGATCTCGCGCAAGACCGCAATCGAGGCTGAGCGCATGACCTGGTATTCCTTGTCCGACAAGGTCAGCGCCGGGGCGACGGTAATGGAATCGCCGGTGTGCACACCCATCGGATCGATGTTTTCAATCGCGCAGACGATTATGGCGTTGTCGGCGGTGTCGCGCACCACCTCCATTTCAAATTCTTTCCAGCCGAGCAGGCTCTCATCGACCAGCACCTGCGCGACGGGAGAGGCGGCCAAGCCGCTTTCGATAATCTTCTTATATTCATCGACATTGTAGGCAACGCCGCCGCCAGTACCGCCCAGGGTGAACGCCGGGCGAATGATGGCCGGCAGTCCGATCCGTTCGAGGATGTCCATGGCCTGCGACAGCCCGGAGATCCGGTCATAGCCAATGACCTTGCCGGTCTCGTCTTTGATCTCCGGCGCAGCAACGATCTCTGCTTTGGGGTTCTCCAGGCCGATCTTGTCCATGGCCTTGCGGAACAGTTCGCGGTCTTCAGCTTTCTCAATGGCCTCGGCCCGCGCGCCAATCATTTCGACGCCGTGTTTGTCGAGCACGCCAGATTTTTCCAGCGACAGGGCGCAGTTCAGCGCCGTCTGGCCGCCCATAGTTGGCAGCAGGGCGTCGGGCTTTTCGATTTCAATGATTTTTTCCACGAAATCGGGCGTGATCGGCTCGATATAGGTGGCGTCGGCGAGGCCAGGGTCGGTCATGATCGTGGCGGGATTGGAATTGACCAGAATGACCCGGTAGCCTTCGTCCTTCAGGGCTTTGATGGCCTGGACGCCGGAATAATCGAACTCGCAGGCCTGACCGATGATGATGGGTCCGGCGCCGATGACGAGGATTGACTGAATATCTGTGCGCTTGGGCATTCGGGTATCCTCGGAGGAGCAGGCGGGCAAACGGCCTGCCTATAGCTGGGAGTCGGCATCATGGGCAAGCGAACAAGCCAGCGTGCGGTCAAAAAAAGCCCCGCCGTTTCCGGCGGGGCTCCAAGGTCTGAAAGACGGCGCGAAGGCACGCACCCCCGTTAGACCTGTCTTGAGTCGGCTTCAATAGCCGCGATAGTACGGATCATAAGGGTCATCGACGCCGGGAACATCGCAATCGAGCGCCTCATAGCAGCCTTGGGCAGCGCCAGCGGCGGCTCCGATGGCCGCACCAATCGCGGCGCCGTCTTCGACGTCTCTGCCGCCTGTATTGTTGCCGATCACCGCCCCAGCGATCGCGCCAATGGCGGCGCCTTGAACGGCGCGGCGTTCCGTTGTTCCGGTTGATGTGCAAGCCGATACCAGCAGGGCTGCACCGGCAATCGAAGAGAGTGTGAGCAATCGGGTCATTTGGGGAATCCTTTCAGGGTTTGCGTCACGCCCTGAACCTGGCCGATCCCAGATGTATTCAAGCTGAATGTACGTTTTGTTAGAAAACGCCCGTTCAGGCCTTGGCCAGAACACTGTCGGCAACATGCGGATTGTCGATCCGCTCCTGCCCAAACGTGCTGGTTGGGCCATGACCAGGGACGAACTGCATGTGGTTGCCCAGCGGCCAGAGCTTGCTGGTGATGGAGTCGATCAGTTGCTGGTGGTTGCCTCTTGGAAAGTCCGTCCGCCCGATGGAGCCGCGGAATAGAACGTCACCGACAAAGGCTAGTCCGCCTGTCTGGTGATAGATCACCACATGGCCCGGCGTGTGTCCGGGCGTGTGCACCACGCCGAAGGACTGGTCGGCCAGGGTAAGCTGGTCACCCTCCTGAAGATAGCGGTCCGGCACGACATTGCGGCCATCTGCGATGCCGTATCGTGCGCCTTGCGCCTCGATGTCGTCAAGCAGCCACTGATCGTCGGGATGCGGGCCAATAACCGGCGCACCGGTACGCTCTCGGATTTCAGCCGCCGCGCCAGCATGGTCTAGGTGGCCATGGGTCAGCCAGATTTCCTTGACCGTAACGCCAAATTGCTCAGCTGCGCCCATAAGCTTGTCGGTTTCCCCGCCGGGATCGACAAAAACGCCTTCCATCGTGTCGGTTGCCCACATCAGGGATGTGTTCTGCTGAAGCGGCGTTACGGGCACGATACGAATGTCGAGCGGCGGTTTCGGCTGTGAGGCTGTGTCGGTCATTGGCCCTGTTTAGCGCTTTAACTCGCGCGGGAAAAGGACAGCCGTGCGGTGGCGAGATTGTGCAGGATTACACCGGATGCAAAGAGGTAGAGCCCGGACCGCGCCTCGACCTGAAACAGGCTGGCGGCTTGGGTGAAGCCGATCAGGAAAGCGGCTAGAAATACGTCCAACATCGACCACTTTCCCAGAAACTGCATCAGAGACGCCAGGCGTTCCCGAACATTGGCGCCTGTGCGAAAAAGGATCGCAGCCAGAACGGTTTTTGCCAGCGGGAACAAAATGGCGAACAATACAATCATGGCCGCCAAAGCGGGCTCGCCATCCTCCCACAGCGTGGCTATGATGCCAAAAGCGCTGAGATCTTCCCCGCTGAACAGGCCGGGTTTGTAAAGCGAGGGCTGCACCAGCCCGGCAATGATCAGCGCCACCGAGGCGTAGAGCGCCCATTCCGCCAGTACATCCAGTATAGGGCCCGGGCGACGAGGCGGCGCGTCCTTTCGCTCCGTGGTTTGTTCGACTGAATCTATCATGTCGTTTTTCCTGCCCACTTCCCCAGCTGCCGGGTTCCGCTCGCGTCTGGAACGCGTTAACTGTCTCATCATGGCCTGATCAAGGCCGCAGCTGAAAAAGGGCAGGGGAGATTGCGTATGCGGGGGCTTTTGGGAAATCGCTTCGGAATCATCATCATCGCCCTGGTCGGCCTGGCGATTTACTGGTTTTCCAATCAACAAGAAGTGCCGTTCACCGGCCGTCAGCAGTTCAACACGATCAGTATTGAAGATGCCTCTCGTCTCGGTGCGCAATCGTATGTCGAGATCCTGCAGCAGGAGGGCGGCAATGTGCTGTGTCTCAATTCTGGCCGGAACTGTGACCGCAATGAACAGGAACTGGTGCGCACCGTTCGCGAAATTGGGGACGATTTGAGGCTTGCCGCCATCGAGCTGGAACAGGACCTGCTGCGCCAGGGTTATCGCTTTGAACCGGTCGCAGAGCAATTCGACTGGACATTCCACGTCGTTCATTCCGACCAGCCCAATGCCTTCTGCCTGCCCGGTGGTTATGTGGCGATTTACACGGGCATTCTAGATGTGACGGGCAATGCTGATGGCACCGTCGACATGCGCGACATTGATGATGTGGATAAACTGGCGGTGGTGATGGGCCATGAGATCGGCCACGCGCTGGCACACCACGGCGCAGAGCGGATGAGCCAGCAGCAAATCGCTCAGTTTGGGCAAATGGCTGTGGGGCTGGGCTTGGGTGATATGTCCGCCGTTCAGGCTCAGGGCGTGATGCAAGCGTTTGGAATGGCAGCCCAGGGTGGCATTCTCAAATTCTCACGCGATCACGAGACTGAGGCCGATAAAATCGGCCTCGAACTGCTCGTGCGAGCCTGTTACGATCCCCGCGAAGCGCCAGAGCTTTGGGAGCGCATGGGCGCCTTGGGCGGCGGCCAGCGCCCGCCGGAATGGATGTCGACACATCCGGCGTCTCAAACCCGTGCTGATAATTTTCGCCGCTGGATGCCCGATGCTATTGCTGAATACAATCGCAGATGCGGGACCCTGCGCTGATATCTTTGCGCAAAAAGAAGGCCGGACAGATCATTGATCCGTCCGGCCCCGGAGCAAACCGCAAGTGTCCCAGGCTTGCAGCCCAGTCCCCTCCGTTCCCGCTTATTGCGTGAATCGAGCGAAGGGCCTCCGCATGTCCCCCGACCCGTGCTATACGTACTTCCGGTACGTATATAAGGCAACGATTTTTCTCCGAGGGTGGGAGCTGACATGGCACGTCGGTCGAAAGCTGATGCAGAAAAGACACGACAGGATATCCTGATCGCAGCCAAAGACGTATTCACGGCGCATGGTTTTGCCGAAACCAAAGTCTCAATGATCGTTGAAAACGCCGGCATTACCAAGGGCGCCCTGTTTCACCATTTCGCCTCAAAAGACGAGCTGTTCGAGATCCTCTGGGAAACGCTACAAGCGCAAATGGATGAACAGGCACGGTTGAACGCCATTGCAGCGCGGTCACTGACGGATCCTTACGCAGCATTCATAGCTGGCTGCCGAACCTATCTGCGCTGGGCGGCCAAACCAGATTACCAGCAGATCGTGCTGATCGACGGCCCATCGGTTCTCGGGTTGTCCGGTTGGTATGAGGCTGACAATGACCTGGGGCGCCAGAATGTGCAGACCGGAATCCGGTATCTTGCCAAGAAGGGCATTGTCGCTAAGGCCCGTGTGCCTGCGCTGTCGGTCCTCGTGCACAACGCGTTGAATGGGGCAGGCTTCGCCATGGCCCGCGGCGAGCCCGGCATCACCGCTGACAGTGTTATGGACGCCTTCGAAGCGGTTTTGAAAAGCCTGCGCTAGGCGGCGCGCATCAGGTCTGCAAACCGCGAGAACAGGTAGAAGCTGTCCTGGGGGCCGGGTGAGGCTTCAGGGTGGTGTTGCACCGAAATGATCGGTTTGCCTTCAACGCGCAGGCCACTGTTGGTGCCATCGAACAGGGAGCGATGGCTTTCCTCGACACCCGCCGGCAAGGTTTGAGCATCCACGGTGAAACCGTGATTCATCGAAACGATTTCAACGGCGCCGGTGGTCAGGTCCTTCACGGGATGGTTCGCGCCGTGATGACCCTGAGCCATTTTCGTCGTCTTCGCGCCAAGGCTGAGCGCCAGGAGCTGGTGGCCAAGGCATATACCAAGCAGGGGAAGACCGCTTCCGACCAGCTGCGCGATCAGTCCACCTGCGCGTTTGAACGTGGCGGCCGGATCTCCCGGACCGTTAGACAGCACCACGCCATCGGGGTGCAGGCCGGAAATCGTCTCGAAGTCCACATCGCTTGGTACCACAGTGGCGCGCGCGCCAACGCTGGCAAGATTGCGCAAAATGTTTGTTTTCACTCCAAAATCGACCACAACAACATCGAATGCGCTGTCGGCTAAATCGCTGTAGCCGGTGTTCAGGTCCCAGAGTTTCTGGGTTGAGGGAAAGGCATCCGTCGCGGTCATTTGCGCCGCAAGATCGGCGTTTTCCAGGCCTTCGAACGCGCGGGCGGTTTCAATCAGCCCATCGATGTCGATCTTTCCGCCCGGTTTGTGGGTAAGCGCTGCGCCAGCCATGCCATGTGACCGGATCTTCAGGGTCAAAGCGCGCGTGTCGATGTCCGACAGCCCGATAATACCGCGCCGATTCAGCCAGGCATCGAAGTGGTCTTCAGCGCGCCAACTGGATGGCGGCGTGATGGGTTGGCGAAATAGAGCGCCGCGCGCAGCAACGCCGGCGGCGGGCGTTGAATGTTCCAAATCGTCGATATTTGCCCCCACATTCCCTATATGAGGAAAAGTGAACAGGACAATTTGGCTGGCATAAGACGGGTCAGTCAGGATTTCCTGGTACCCGGTCATTGCTGTGTTGAAGCACAGCTCGCCGGAGGTAACGCCGACGGCGCCTGATCCCGAGCCGAGGAAAACCGTACCGTCGGCCAGAGCAATCGCACCGGTTGCAGTCTCTTGCATCTTTGTAAGGGTGGACATATGTGGCTTGCCTTCTGGCCGGATTTGGGGCTCGTTAACGAAACGGAGCGCAAATTGGGCTGGACCTAGGGGCTGGCAGGCTGAGTCGTCAAGACGATGAGGCCGTAATAGATGAGTGAACCGATGGCTGAAGGCAATTCAGCGCTAAAACTGTCCATCAAGGACACGATTGCGCTCTCTGCTGATGAGGCAGAATCCCAGTTTAATCGAATCGAAGCCGAAGATGGCCACGATGCGGCTGAACAGGCTGTTGGTGTGCGTCTGGCTACGTTGCGTCTGATTCGATGCGCCGTGCGCGACCGGGACGCCAGTGCGCGCACCCGCGGTGACTGCGATGGCTGTCCTGAGCAGGCTGTCACCGATGTATTGGTGACCATGTCAAATCAGCGCGAAATCTCTGCGCGTGAATTTGAAGAGTCTGGCCGGGCCGCTGACGCCGAGCGTGAACGCGCCGAACTGGCTGTCATCGAAGAGTTTCTGCCCAAGCCCCTGGCCGAAGCGGAATTGACGGACGCCGTGCGCGATGTGGTCGAAGATCTACAGGCTGGCTCGCTCAAAGACCTTGGCCGCTGTATGTCGGCGTTGAAAAAGCGGCACCCCGGCAAGATTGACAGCCGAACCGCAGGCAAGGTGATGCGCGACACGCTAGGCTAATCCCTATTCGTTCTGCGGAACAAATGGTGACCTGTTTGGGAATCGGTGTAATTCTTGTGGGCAACATGGATTATCCGTTTGCAGTTCCAGCAGATCCTAGTGCGCCGGTAGTCGTTTCGAATACGAAATGATTTATCCTTCCAATGCCAGTAACGCAGCTCCCCGACGGGTTCCTCGATGAACTGAAATCCCGCCTCAAGCCGTCCGACGTGATCGGACGGAAGGTGAAACTTACCCGAAAAGGAAAAGAGTGGGTGGGACTGTCGCCCTTCACGGCGGAGAAGACGCCGAGTTTCTATGTCAATGACGCCAAGGGGATCTTCAAGGATTTCTCGTCCGGCTTGGGCGGGGATGTCATCACCTTTCTGCGCGAGACCGAGCGCCTCGAATTCATGGAGGCGGTGGAAAAGCTCGCTGATCTGGCCGGTTTGGCGATGCCGACCGCCAGTCCGGCAGAAGCGGCACGATATGACCGCCTTGCCCGCCTGAAAGTGGCTTGTGCGCGCGCCGCGGCCTGGTTCGAGGACCAGTTGCGCAGCGGCGAAGGCGATGACGCCCGGCAGTATCTGCAAGATAAGCGCGGCCTTGGGCCAGAGGCCTGGGCGCGTTGGCGTATCGGCTATGTGCCCGATGACTGGCGGCGCTTGCGCACACATATGCACGGCGAAGGTTTCACCGACGAAGAATTGCTCGGCGCTGGCCTGATCAAAACCTCAGATAAGGGCGGCGAACCCTATGACCTCTTCCGCGGCCGGGTGATCTTTCCCATCGCCGATGCCAAGGGCGATGTGATCGCCTTCGGCGCACGTACCCTCGATCCGGATGGCAAGCCGAAATACCTGAACTCGCCGGATACTGATCTCTTTCACAAGTCCCGCGTGCTCTACAATTACAAGCGCGCCAGGGAGAGCCTTGGCTATGGCGGACGCGGCGGCCTAATCGTCTGTGAAGGCTATATGGATGTGATCGCGCTGGGCGAAGCTGGGTTTGAAAACGCCGTGGCGCCGCTTGGCACAGCGCTGACCCAGGATCAGCTTGGCGCACTGTGGAAGGCCGGGCCTGACCCGATCATGTGCTTCGATGGGGATGCGGCAGGCCTGCGCGCCGCCCATAAATCGGTGGACAC
>JBCCAA010000178.1:0-1961 GCA_039815055.1 Pseudomonadota bacterium
CGGTATTCATCCGTGCCCAGAAGCTCGTTGGCAGGCTGATTGAAGGTGATACCCTTGCGCGAAAACCGCCGCTCGCCGCTCAACCGAAAGGCCAGTACGTCATCAACCACCGGACCGGAAATGACAAAGGCGCCGTCTTCCCGCTCCCCTTCGCCCAGGGTCACGCGCCCTGCTCCTTCCCAGAAGAAGGTCGGATCCTTGGTTTCGACGATGACCGCACCAGCCAAGGCCCCGCGCCCCTGCAACGTGGATTGCGGACCACGGTAGATCTCCACCTGATCGACATCCCAGATGCCCCGCGCACCGCGCCGCGTCGCTTCGCGCGACTGCGTTGCACCATCGACGATCACAGAGGTCAAAGGAGAGTTGTTGAACGACTCGGTAACACCTTCGGAATTCAGCCCGCGGATGACAAAACCGTTTTCACCCCGGTTCCCTTCAAACCTGCGGACATTGCCGAAAAGCTCGTAGCTTTCGGTCAAATCATTCACACCGTAGGTCAAAATGGTGTCGCTGGTCAGGACGCCGATGCTGGCCGCAGAATCCTTGAAGTCCACCGGCGACTTGCCACCTTCGATGATCAGCTCAGGCAGCTCGAATATGTCTTCGCTGTCCTGTGCGACAGCCTGCGTCGCGCAGAACGCGCAAAGCGATAAACCTATTGTGGGCCAAGATGCACGCGCACCGGCACCACGCTCTGTATAACCCATACAACCCGTGTCCCCCGCCCAACGGACGGAAATTAAGAAGTTATAGGGCTTCGTACCTACTTTTCAGGGTAGGCGGGCGTGGCGCACTATTTTGGATGTCCATCTATTCCTGATGGAATCCCTAAGATTTAGTTAACGGGTTTTTGCAGGAGTTGCAACTGAGAGCCACGGTCAAATTGGAAACAGACTATTTTTCGACATTTGTCAGTCGTCGATGCAGGCGGAATTTGCCTGTAGTCAAAGCAGATGTTCCTGTCGTAACTGCGCGGTGGTTGGTCCATGATCGCTTGGCAACTTGGCCGCGGCCACCCTGCTGTGAGCCACATCACCTGACACGATCGGAGACGGTTTGTTCAAATTGCGCAGTTTGACACAGGAGGATCTACCGGCAGCGTTGCGGTTGTCGCGAGCCGAAGGATGGCCGCATCGGTCAGAAGACTGGCGCGGCATGCTGGCGCTTGGGAAAGGTCTGACCATAGCGTCATCGGAGGACTTGATCGGGACAGTGCTCTGGTGGGAGCAGGGTACACATGCAACGCTTGGCATGGTGATCGTCGCGACGGCACATCGCGGGCGCGGCCATGGTGCACGGCTGGTTGCCGAAGCCGTGGCGCAGATAGGTCATCGCAACATCCTGTTGCATGCAACGGACGCTGGCCAGCCCGGGTACGCAAAACTGGGCTTCTCGCCCGTCGGTCGGATTCACCAACATCTGGGTCCCACCGGCAAAATGATTCTGCCGGACGTGGATCTGGATATCGCCCGCTTGCCTGCTTCAGACATCGGAAGGATTACCGGGTTAGACAGGGCCGCGCGCGGGTGGGACAGGATGGCCTTGCTCTCCGCCTTGATCGAAACCGGCACCTGCCATGTCGCAACACAGAATGGCCGGGTCAGCGGCTACGCCTTGCAAAGACGCGCAGGACGGGGAATCGTCATCGGCCCCATCGTTGCGGATGGGGTCGAAACCGCGCGGGCGCTTGTCTCTCATATCCTGCGGGCCCCTCAGGACACCTTCGTCAGGATCGATAGCGATCCGCGCCTTGGGCTTTGTGACTGGCTGCACGAAATCGGCCTGCCGCAGGTTGGCTCAGGAACGACCATGATCAGGGGGACGCTGCCCTCATCCGCTGCCACCGCGCCAAAACTCTACGGTCTGATCAGCCAAGCCTATGGATAGCGCAGCAGCGGTATTTTGCCTCGTTTTCTTGACAAAACTTTAATGAAAAACTACCCGCAAGCAGGGTGAGA
>JBCCAA010000038.1:0-28937 GCA_039815055.1 Pseudomonadota bacterium
AGAACTCGTTGCACATAGTTGCGCGTCTCGGAAAACGGAATGAACTCAACCCAGTCTACAGGATCAATTTCGCCTCGCCGAGGGTCGCCATAGTCATCGACCCAGGCGGGTGGGCGGTGTGGACCGGCATTGTAAGACGCGATGGCCATGATGTAGCTGCCATTGAACCGCGCCAATAACGTGTCGAGATGAGACCCGCCCAACGTCATGTTGTAGCCGGGATCATCCGTCAGCCAGGATGTACGATAGGGCAGGCCTCGCAGGCGAGCTTCATTACGGGCGGTCGCTGGGAGAAACTGCATCAGGCCACGCGCGTTGGCGTGGGAAATCGCCCGCGGGTTCATTTCGCTTTCCTGGCGTGACAAGGCCAGCATTAGCGATCGCTCCACTTGCGGCTCTCTGAGCAGAGGATAGTCCACAAGGGGATAGGCCGCTTCCGTCGCCACAATGCCGCGGGACAGCCCCGCTTTCGCGCCGCGCACACCGACATCGGAATAGTGATACTCATCGCCGAGCTCTTTCAGCAGGATGAAACCGGCTTCCGTCGTAAGCTGATCATCTATGTGATAGGCAAAGGATCGAAACAGGCCCGACTCGCCAGCTTCAGCCAGCAATCGAAGTGCCTGGACCAACGGGTTGGCGTCAAACGCATCGCGATCGGCTTGGGTCGGGGCAGGTGCGGCGGCAAAGTCGATTTCGACATTTGTGATGCGTTCAGCGGAGAGTTGCCCGTAATAGGTAAAATCGTGTTGAGCGGCCTCACCGTAGGCAGTTTGCGCGGCTTCTGGGTCACCAAGCGCATCCAGTGCGCGACCTTCCCAATAATCCGCGCGCGCGAGGCTGATCGGTGTTGAGACGCCTTCGCTCAGGGACTGAAAGTGACCCAGCGCGCCCTCATAATCATCGCGCATCCGCAGGGCGATCCAGCCCGCCGACCATTCCGCCTCGGCAAAATCAACACCCTGCGACAGGCCATGGGGTGCAGCGAGGGCGTAGGCTGTAACGAAGTCTTCTTCCTTCAGCTCGCGGCGCATGGCGAGGTTGCGCTCGTCCCAAAGCCGACCGCGACCAGCACCGGGGACGTCAGCACCATCGATATCGACGAGCAATGATGTGGCTTCGCTACGCAGACCGCGCTTGCGCCGCCACTGCGCGCGATCAAACAGCAATCCGGGGTGCTGCTGCAGGTCTTCAGGTACGGCGCGGATGGCCGCGTCTACACCTGATGCGCTGGCCTGAAGTTTGATGCGGGCGTCCACGAGCGCGCGCCAATCAGAGGTCAGATAAGATCGAAGACGGTTTGCGGCTGAACGTTGGCGTGTCCACAGCAGGAAGTCGACGCGGGCGCGATAGTCTTCCTGAGAAAACTCATCTCCAAATTCTTCATTTAGCGTCGCAGAAGAGCTACGGTCCAGGGAGTGATTGTGCCAGGCATCACGGGCTGTTTCGATAGCCGCGCCTTCCTGACCTGCAGAGCGTAGCGCCCTGGCCATGCTGAATTTCCCCGGGCCTGAAATTGGAGGGTTCGTGGCAAACCAGGCCAATCGCGCATTTGGACTAAGGCGGCTGTCACCGATCAACGCCTCCGCCCGAACCTGCATCTGCGAGGTGCGCGGCCAATTGGAGAGCGTGCGCAGCGCCATCGACATATCTTCGAATGTCATGTCTGGAGCACCCGCGCTGGCCCTGCGCCACAAGATAAGATCGCGCACAATCGCGCTGCGTGCCTGGCCCTGCAGAAAAGCGACACGTCTCCAGTCTCGAGCATCAGCCGCACTCATGGCTTCGTGCAAAAGGGCTGCATCCTGAGTAGATACAACGCTGGAGGCATAAGGACGATCAGGTTTCAGGCTGGGCGCCGTGGGCCCTGTTGCCGCGGAAACAGGACCTGAAAACACGGCAATAATCGTTGCCAAAAGAAACGTTCTGAGCATTGTGGGTCGAATTCCTAGTCTTTTGTGTGGGCCAAGGACTGCAACAGTCTGGCCGGAACGCACGATAAGTACTGCACACCAGAATCACGGCGAGAATACGATGTTTAATGGCTCTATCCCAGCGCTGATCACGCCGTTTCGTAACGGAGCGGTGGATTTCGAGGCGTTTGGGGCTCTGGTTGAGCGCCAGATCGAACATGGAAGCAGTGGGCTTGTCCCGGTTGGAACGACCGGAGAAACCTCGACCCTGAGCCATGAAGAACATAAATCCGTGGTTTCGGCATGTGTGGAGATTGCGCGCGGGCGTGTCCCTGTGATTGCCGGTGCCGGGTCTAACTCCACGTCCGAGGCTATAGAGTTGGTTCAACACGCCAAGACCGTCGGCGCCGATGCGGCGCTGGTGGTTTGCCCGTATTACAACAAGCCCGACCAGGCCGGACTGGAAGCACACTTTCGAGCGATCAATGACGCCGTTCAGCTGCCTATCTTTCTATATAATGTTCCAAGCCGGACCGTGAGCGACCTTCTGCCCGAAACCGTTGGTCGGCTGGCGCATTTGCCGAATATCATCGGGATCAAGGATGCCACCGGGGACCTATCGCGGGTGGCGCTGCATGCCGAATATGCCGACGGCGCACAGTTTGTGCAGCTGTCCGGTGAAGATCCGACTGGGGTAGATTTCTGTGTTCTGGGAGGCGAAGGGTGTATCTCCGTGACGGCCAATGTTGCGCCGTCACAGGTGGCGCGTGTGTATACTGCCGTCGAAAATGATGATTTGCCGACAGCACGAATGACCGACAAGACGTTGAAATCCTTGCATTCGGGCTTGTTTGCGAGCCCGAGTCCGGGACCGGTCAAATATTTGCTTTCAAAACTGGGATACTGCACCGCCGACTTGCGTCTGCCGCTAACGCCCCCAGATGAGGCGACTTGCTCACTATTAGACGCGGCGCTCGCTGAAGCGGGCGTGAGTTAACGGACCACCATGGCGAAATCTGCCAAATCCAAGGGCCGCACAGACGGTCAGGTCGCCGAAAACCGGCGCGCTCGCCGCGACTATCAAGTCGAGGACACCCTTGAGGCTGGCCTCATGTTGGTCGGATCGGAGGTAAAATCCCTGCGCGAAGGCAAGGCCAATATCGCCGAAAGTTATGCCGCCGTCGATCAGGGCGAACTTTGGCTCGTCAACGCCGATATCCCGATCTACACGGCTGCGAACCGGTTCAACCACGAGCCGAAGCGCCGGCGCAAACTTCTGGTGTCGCGCCGCGAGCTCGCAAAGCTATCCCAATCCACAGACCGACAAGGGCGCACGATTGTCCCGCTAAAGCTGTACTTCAATGATCGTGGGATCGCGAAGTTGCTGATTGGAATCGCCACAGGTCGCAAAGCCCACGACAAGCGCGATGTTGAAGCCAAACGCGACTGGCAGCGCCAGAAAGCACGGGTTCTGCGAGAGAGCTAGTGAGGCGTTTCCGTCGAGCATTCATACTATGAACAGTGGTGTGATGACGAAGCCAGACTAGGAGTGATGCGCAATGCAATTCAGCACAATTTTGGCGTTCACCTTTGTTTGCCATTTTTCAACTGCCTGCACGAGCACGAACGCATCGACCATTAAAGCCCGCTCTGGCGATTGTCCTGCTGTGGCAGCAGTAACACTTAACGCTCTGGCCGGGGATTGGACCCTTTCAATCAACGCCGATGAAGGATGGACAGGCTTCGGAGAAAGCAAGATACGATGGGATGAAGGTCGCAAATGTAGTCTGATTGAGACAGCGAATTCTGTTTTCAATCAAGAAAGTGAGACACCGTTTGAGAATCGTTCTTCCGCAATCCTCATAGTCGATGAGTTGAGCGACGTGATGAAGCTTCTTGTTGATGATGGTCGAGGTTTTGTCCATCTCGGCGAGTCTTCGGGGCTCGACAGTCTTGACTTTGAAATCTTGCGACGGGGGGGCAATCCAACGACCCGCAGAATTCAGTATCGGTCTTTCGAGGCGGATTCTTTCGTTTGGGCGTGGCAAGGACATGGAATCGAAAGCGGTGAATGGGAAGACAGGTTGGTCATCACCTACAGTCGCAAGTCGGATCATGAGTAACGCACTTTAACCACGGCGACGTATACCGGAATCTCCTCGAAGAGAGGACAAGAATCTTCTCACTTCAACGCAATCAGGTTTGGGGCTGATCCTCTGGACTACCCCGTGATTGAGCGCGCCCTCGAAAATACCGACTCGAACATCTCTGTCGTCAGGCGACGCGTGTTCGTGTTGTAGCGCGAGCAATGATAACTCGACAGCAGTGTGAGTTCGCGACCTTCGTTCTCCACCGCGTATTCGCTTTCATGGCCAAAAGGGTGGGCAGACAGTTTCAGTCCTAAGGCGCGTACCGTGGAATCATGAGCGATTTTACCCAGGCACAGCATCACTTTCAGACGGGGCAGGGCGGCAAGGCGATCAACGAGAAACGGACGGCAGGCGTTTATTTCCGCGCCTATGGGTTTGTTCTGGGGCGGCACGCAGCGCACGGCATTGGTGATCATTGCGCCCCTCAGCGCCAGTCCGTCATCGGGGCGTTTGTCATAGGTGCCTGTTGAAAACCCAAACTTGTCGAGCGTGGCGTAGAGCAAATCGCCGGCCCAATCGCCAGTGAAAGGCCGACCCGTCCTGTTGGCCCCAGTCACGCCTGGCGCCAAACCAATCACAAGCAGTTGGGCGTCCGGGTCACCAAAAGAAGGCACGGCGCCGTTGAACCAATCTGGATGTTCGGCCTGACTCTGAGTTCGATAGGCCACAAGGCGCGGGCATAAGACGCAATCGTGCGGAGCCTCGCCCGGATCAGTCTTCCTCGTCATACATCTCTTCACGGTCGTTTTCGCGCCGTGGGCGGGCGATTCGCTCTGACATGTCGTTCAAATCAATGAAACTGTCGGCTTCCCGACGCAGTTCATCAGAGATCATCGGCGGCTGAGATTTCACCGAAGAGATCACCGTCACACGCACGCCAAGCGATTTGACATGCTCAACGGCGCGCTTGAAATCACCATCACCACTGAAGAGCACGAGATGATCCAGATGTGGGGCCAAGGCGATCATGTCGACGGCCATATCGGTGGACATGTTGCCACGAACACGTCGCCGACCCTCGCGATCTGTATATTCCTTGGCTGTTTTCGTGATGACGTTGAACCCATTATAGGCGAGCCAGTCGACCAGTGGCCGGATCGGCGAGTAATCATCATTTTCAACGAGCGCCGTATAATAATTCGCCCGAAGCAGGCGACCTTTGGTACGAAACTCGTCTAGAACTTTCCGGAAATCGATCTCCAGAGACAGGTTTCGGGCGGTGGAATAGACGTTTGTGCCATCAATAAACAGGGCGAGACGTTCGTCTTTATAGAAAGCCATTTAAAATCCGATCCGGTTCGGTCCCACCCAACCAGCGCGTTCCTGCTAAACAACCCTGTCGATAAGCGCAATAGGCGGTTGCGTTGCTCGCAACTGCAGCGTAGGTTAGGCGGCTTTCAAGGAGATCAGGTCCATATGGCACGCGTCACTGTCGAAGACTGCATTGAACAAATCCCAAACCGGTTTGAGCTGGTGCTGATGGCGGCCCACCGGGCTCGTATGATCCGCGAAGGCTCGCCGTTGACGGTGGATCGCGACAATGACAAGGACCCAGTTGTGGCCCTTCGCGAAATTGCTGACGCGAGCGTCGACAAGAAAATTGTCAAGGAAGCGCTGATCGCGAGCCTCCAAGAAGTTCGCCCAAGCGAAGAGAGCGAGCGCGAAGAAGACCGTGTGGCTCTGGAATCAGGCCCCACAGCGACAGAAGACGACGTCATGCGTGCATACCAGGCTGAACTGGAATCCGGCCGCGACGATCGGATGTAGCTATGGCCGGCCTGTCGGCAGCCGCTCTCCCGACGACGTCCTCAGAGGCCGGCGGCATGCGTCGGCAGGACGAACATCCACTCACAAGCGACCGTCTGATTGATCGCGTACTGGATTACCAGCCTGATGCCGATGTTGTGCGGCTCGAAAGGGCATTCGAGTTTGCGCGCACCCATCATGGTGAGCAGAAGCGCGCGTCGGGCGACCCCTACTATTTTCACCCGGTGGCCGTCGCGGGCCTGCTCACGCAGGTCCGGCTTGATGAAGTCTCGATCATCGCGGGCCTGTTGCATGATGTGGTGGAAGACACTGATGTCGGCCTAGACGAAGTTGAGACCCTGTTCGGACGCGATGTGCGCGACCTGGTCGATGGCGTCACAAAACTGACCCGTCTGGAGTACCGCTCCGAGGAAACCAAACAGGCGGAGAACTTCCAGAAGTTCATCCTCGCCACCGTGGATGACGTACGCGTGCTATTGGTTAAGCTGGCCGACAGGTTGCACAATATGCGCACGCTAGGTCACCTGAAGGAACACAAACGCGTTCGGATCGCCCGTGAGACCATGGAGATCTATGCGCCCCTCGCGCGCCGAGTGGGGCTCTATCATGTTGCCTCAGAGCTTGAAGACCGGTCATTTGAGCAACTCAACCCAGATGCGCGCGCAGCGATGCGCCAGCAGCTTGAGCAGCTGGAAACCGTAAACAAAATAGATCTGGACCATATTCGCCAGGATCTGATGATGCTGATGGAAGCGCATGGCGTGTCTTGCCGGATCAAAGGGCGGCGAAAGACACCCTATTCGATTTGGCGCAAGCTGGAACGCAAAGAGATATCCTTTCGCGACGTCGCGGATATCTTCGCGTTTCGGATCATCGTTTCAGATCATGCAGCTGAGTGTTACCGTGTGCTCGGAATCCTGCACACCGAATGGGCCTGTTTGCCTGACCGGTTCCGCGATTTCATTTCTGTGCCCAAGCCCAATGGCTACCAGTCATTACACACGACGGTGCGCGCTTCTGGCAATCGACGAGTCGAACTTCAGGTTCGCACCGAGCATATGGATGACACGGCAGAAAACGGCGTTGCCGCTCACTGGGGCTACAAAAATAGTCACTACGGGTTTGATGCTGACGCTGCGCGTAAATCCGGGCTGGATGCCGAAGCCAACCTTCGCGCCTTCGCAGAGCTGCTGGAACACGAAGGCGACCCCGACTCGTTCCTGGAACACGCCAAGCTCGAAATGTATCGCGAGCACGTGTTCTGTTTCACGCCAAAGGGTCGGCTCATACGTTTGCCCAGCGGTTCCATGCCACTCGATTTTGCTTATGCGGTCCACACCGCCATCGGTGACACCTGCACGGGCGTGCGGATCAACGGTACGCCACGTTCGTTGCGTACAGAGCTGGAAAACGGCGATGTCGTCGACATTGTTCGCGCGAAATCGCCTCCGCCGGTCCAGGGGCGAGAAGCTTTGACGACGACGGGCCGGGCTCGCAGCGCGATAAGACGATTGGGCAGTGAACAACAGTCCGGCCATTTCAGATCTCTGGGTGTATCCCTGATTCAGCGCGATTTACGTCGTGCCGGCTTCGACCCGGTAGACGTCCGCCTGGAGGGGGTCGCGCAAAAGGCGGGGTTTGAGTCGATTGATGATCTGCACGAGCAAATCGGGCGCGGTGTTTTCACCACACTTGAGTTGATCGAATCTGCCTTTCCGGGCCACGAAAAACCGGAGAGCCCGGACGTTGAAAAGACCAAACTCGATGACGACCATGCCAGTCAGCTTGTCGCTGGTGATGTCCTGAAATCGGGCGTTACGCTGCACCTGGGTACCTGCTGTTTGCCGATACCAGGAGATCGGATCATTGGCATTCGCGAGGCAGGGCGCGGGTTGGTGGTTCACTCCATCTCTTGCATGCAACTCGAAACCTATGATTCCCAACCAGAACTTTGGGAAGACCTGGAATGGACGGAACTTGCCAAGACAGGCGCCGTAGGCGTTGCTCGGATCAGGGTGACGGCAATTAATCAGAGAGGCGTATTGGCCACGCTTTGCTCTGCGGTGGCTCAGGCCAATGGTAACATCACGGCCATCGCCACCGACCGTCGGGCTGAAGAATACATCGATATTCTCATCGACATCGAGGTGGAAGACAATCGACGTCTGGCGCAGATTCTCGCCGCGCTTCGCGCGCTGGTGGTGGTCGACCGCGCAAGTCGTGAGCAAGGACAAATCAATGCAAACTGACGATGTGCTGGGAGTGTTTCGCGACGCGGGCGCTCTTTTGGAAGGCCATTTCATCCTGTCATCGGGGCGTCGTAGCCCGGTCTTCCTACAGAAGGCACTGGTGTTTTCTCAACCCCTGCACTCCGAGAGACTTTGCCGGGCACTTGCTGATAAGGTTCGCGCGACGTTTGGAGATGTGGACGTGGTTGCCGGGCCAGCCGTAGGTGGAATTGTTCCGGGATATGAGACGGCTCGCCACCTGGGCGCTCGCGCCATTTTTGCTGAGCGCGTTGATGGCAAGCTAACGTTTCGGCGAGGGTTCTCCATCCGGCCGGGCGAACGCGTGTTGATCGTGGAAGATATCGTAACCACGGGGTTGTCCTTCCGTGAGACCGTGGAAGCTTTAGAGCATTTGCCGGGTGATTTGGTCGGCGGCGCCTGCATTATTGATCGATCAGGTGGCAGCGTTGATGTGGCAACTGAACTGGTGTCGCTAGCGTCAAAGAAGTTCCCCGATTATGCGCCAGAAGAAGTACCTGCTGACCTTGCGGCCATCGAAGCCATTAAACCGGGCAGCCGAGGTCTTGCTTAATGACAAACCGGCTGCGCCTTGGCGTAAACATCGATCATGTCGCGACGGTTCGGAATGCCAGGGGCGGTGATCATCCTGATCCAATCAGAGCGGCGAGGATAGCAGCCGAAGCCGGCGCCGACGGCATCACTATACACTTGCGCGAAGATCGCAGGCATATTCGCGATGATGATCTGGGCCGTATCCGGGCAGCCAGCGATCTGCCGATCAATCTGGAAATGGCAGCGACCGATGAAATGTTGGGCATAGCTCTGTCTTTTCGCCCTGAGACGGCCATGTTCGTGCCCGAAAAACGCGAAGAGCGCACGACCGAGGGTGGCCTCAATGCCGCGCGGGAACACAACAAGCTCGCGCCAATGGTGCGCCAGCTGCGCGAAAATGGCAGCCGGGTGTCTCTTTTCATCGAGGCGGATGCGGTGCAGCTCGCGGCCGGAGCTGCAATGGGCGTCGATATTTGCGAGTTCCATACTGGCCGATTTGTAGAATTGCTCCAGGCCGGTCAGGATGACCTTGCAGAGGTGGAGCGCCAACGGATCATAGAATGTGCACAGCGCGCTGTCGAACTGGGTATCGAACCCCAGGCTGGTCATGGATTATCATTTGATACAGTCACGCTGATTGCTGAAATTCCCGAACTCACAGAGCTGAATATAGGACATTTTCTGATCGGCGAGGCGATCTTCTTTGGCCTGGGCGAAGCGGTGAAACGGATGCGGGACCTTATGGACGACGCGCGGGCATGATCATCGGTCTTGGACAGGACATGTGTAATATTGAGCGTATTGAGCGAACGCTCGAGCGGTTTGGTTCGCGGTTTACGCAGCGTGTTTTTACCGATCTTGAGATTGCGAAAGCGGATCGCCGCCGCCGACGCGCGGAGACTTATGCGAAACGGTTCGCTGCGAAGGAGGCCTGCGCAAAGGCTCTCGGCACGGGCGTTCCGCGTCGCGGCGTCCATTGGAGGCATATGGGCGTGGTGAACCTGCCGAGTGGCAAGCCGACATTCGATTTGACCGGAGGTGCGGCTGTTCGGCTGTCAGAACTTCTGCCCGATGGGCATGAGGCGCTGATCCATCTGACAATAACTGATGATTATCCCTGGGCTCAGGCCATGGTGATCATTGAAGCTCACCCGATGGGAGCAAAGGCATGAGCCGGTCAGCCACCAAATCTCGCCCCAAGCGGACACGCCAACGCGCCAAGCCCGCGACCCGTGCAGAGCTGACAGACGCGCATCTGGCCGAGATCGCCACTGTCATCGATCACAAGTTCAAGGACAGGTCCTTGTTGGATCGGGCTTTCACCCACGCAAGCGCGCTCAGCGGTGCGAATCGTGGACTGGCGTCGAACCAACGCCTGGAATTCCTGGGCGACCGCGTGCTTGGGCTGGTCATCGCTGAACGGCTGTTTACGCGGCGCACCCAGGAGCGGGAAGGTGATCTTGCGCCCCGGCTGAATCGATTGGTCAACAAGAGCGCTTGCGCGGAAGCGATGCGGCACATGCAACTTGGCCAGTATCTGATCATGTCCGCCAATGAAATTTCCGGAGGCGGGAGAGAGCGCGACAGCACGCTGGGAGATCTATGCGAAGCGGTGATCGGCGCACTTTATCTCGACAGCGGGATTACCAAATCGCGAAAGTTCATAGAGCGGGCGTTCGCACCTCAATTCGAGGCGATGAAGGCAGACAGCAAAGATCCAAAGTCTCGCCTTCAGGAATGGGCGCAAGGACGCGGTCAGGCCCTTCCGAAATACAAGACAATCGCCCGTCATGGGCCCGACCATGCACCAACCTTTGTGGTGGAAGTGGAGGTAGGCCGGGGTTTGACGGCTGAGGGCAAAGCAAGGTCAAAGCAGGCTGCAGAACGCGAAGCAGCGGAAGCGTTGCTCCTGGATGTGAAAGCGCGAAATGAGTATTGAACCAGAGATCACAAGAGCCGGTTTTGCCGCCATTATCGGTGCGCCGAATGCCGGTAAGTCCACACTGGTAAATCGATTGGTTGGCGCAAAAGTCGCCATCGTCACCCACAAGGTCCAAACCACACGTTTCGCCGTGCGGGGCATTGCCCACCTTGGCGGCATTCAAGTCGTTCTGGTCGATACGCCAGGGATATTCTCGGCCAAGCGACGGTTGGACCGGGCCATGGTGCAGGCCGCCTGGGCGGGTGCGGATGATGCGGACGTGCGGGTTCACCTCGTCGATGCCTCAGCCTGGGTCAACGCATCACCAACGCCCGCGCAGCAGAAGTCGCGCGACGATGATGAGCGCGTCATGGAGACACTGAAAGAGCGGGGACAGCGCGCGTATCTGGCGCTGAACAAGGTCGATCTGTTTCCCCATGACAAGGTTTTGCCACTGATCGAGCAGTTCAACGCGGCTGGCGTTTACGACCAGGTATTTCCACTCTCCGCTGCAAATGGTGAAGGCGTGGATGTCTTGCTCGAGGCGCTGTCAATCGAAATGCCAGAGGGGCCGGCGCTTTACCCTCCAGATCAAGCAGCAGACTTGCCGATGCGATTGCTTGCAGCGGAAGTGACGCGCGAGAAACTCATGCTGCGCCTTCACCAGGAACTACCTTATCAACTGACCGTGGAAACTGAGTCATGGGAGACCCGGAAAGATGGGTCGGTGCGCACCCAACAAGTCGTAATTGTGGGCCGCGATGGTCACAAGGCGATGGTTCTGGGCAAAGGCGGCTCGGTGATCAAACAGGTGGGCCAGTCTGCGCGTGAAGAACTGTCCGCCATGTTGGATGTGCCTGTGCATCTGTTCCTTTTCGTCAAAGTGGATGAACGCTGGCAGGAAAAACGCGAGCGCTACGAGGGGCTTGGGCTAGATTTTGATGCTTGAGGAGCATCGCCATGCAATGGCGCGATGAGGCTATTGTGCTCGGCGGACGAAAGTTCGGCGAAAGCGGTCTGATCCTGGACGTGTTGACGGCGACCCGAGGACGACAATCAGGACTGGTCTATGGCGGCGCGTCACGGCGCAAACGCGGCCAGTATGAACCCGGCACGTCTTTGTCCGTCGAATGGAATGGTCGCCTGGAAGGTCAACTCGGTCGTTTCAACACCGCAGAAGCCACACGTGAACGCGCCGCCAGGTTGTTGGACTCAGTGGATGCGCTGGCAGCGCTAGCCGCTATAACCGCTCTATTGCGCGGCGTTCTGGACGAGGGCGACAGCGAAGGCTCATCTATATTCAAGCCGACGTTGACGCTTCTGGATTGTCTTGAACAACCTGATGTCTGGCCCGCAATCTATGCGCGATGGGAATTTGGATTGCTCTCGGCATTGGGGTTTGGGCTGGATGTCGAAACGTGCGCGGTATCGGGCGCCAATGATGGGCTGACCCATGTGTCTCCGAAAACAGGGCGAGCCGTGCGAGGGTCTGAAGCTGATGAATATGTTGATCGGCTGTTGGCTTTGCCGGCCTTTCTTATCGAGCCTGGTCAGTCACTTGCGCCCGGAGACATTACATCAAGCCTGATTTTAACAGGTCATTTCCTTGACCAGCGGGTCTTCGCTGCGGTGGACAAGCCCTTGCCAGACGCGCGGATGCGGTTGTTGAACCGCCTCAACGGCAGGTGAATCCCGGTCCCATGTCGAAGTGGAAATGGTCTGCATGGGCAGCGTTGTAGTCGGGTCCAAGGCCCACGCGGAACAGTCGGCAGGCGCCATCGAACACATCATTGAGAAATGCACCCGATGGATCATCTGCGCGCCAATCTTCGACCACGCGGATCACCGTTCCGTCTTCGAGGCGAAATCCGGAAATATCGATAGCATTAGCGCCGGCATGTTCAGACCAACGCCCGCTGGAGGCATTGTTGATCCGACGGCAGGAAAACGTACCGAACGTGTCGATCCGCGCTACACCTTGGGAAAAGTGTTCTTCGGCGGCAGGCTGAAGGATGTGGCGTTCCCACACGTTCAAGGCTGCAGCCAAAGAGCATGTCGTGCGAAGCGGCGCCGAGTAGGGTGTGTGCGATTTCTGCAAATGAAGCGCGCCATAGAAGCCGCACGGCTCGCCGGGCGCTGATTCGTCTATGCGCTGAAGCTCAATGCCGCCGGTCTCCAGCACTCTGAAACAGGCCTCGGTGCGGCTGGATAAGGCATCAAGCTTTGCGCCCGTGCCCCACCCTATGGGCGCTTTTAGATCCAAGGGTTTCCAGGGTAAGTGCTGGCTGGGCGCGTAACGGTCGACCAAAATAGCCATGAGACCTAAAAAGGCAGCGGCACCGAGCCGCCAAAGCCATCGCTCCATGACTGCTTTGTCCTTCGTTAACCTCTGGCCTGTTTCTGTTAACCTGACGGAATCAATGCAAGGCTCTTTTGGAGTGTTGTGCGGGAAGGAGCCATTTTTATGTCCGATACGATGGACCACGAACCCGGGAAGGTCATCAATGAGCCGATGAGCGAAGCGCTGTCCAAGCGCTATCTCGCTTATGCCCTGTCTACGATCACATCACGAGCGCTGCCGGATGTGCGTGACGGCCTGAAGCCTGTTCAGCGCCGCATCTTGTATGCGATGCGGGAGTTGAAGCTCAATCCCGAAGGCGCCTATCGCAAGTGCGCCAAGATCGTTGGTGAGGTGATGGGTAACTATCACCCGCACGGTGATAGCGCGATCTACGACACACTGGTGCGTCTCGCCCAGGACTTCTCGGTGCGCTACCCGCTCGTCGATGGGCAGGGCAATTTCGGCAATATCGACGGCGATTCCGCTGCAGCCATGCGATATACCGAAAGTCGGATGACCGAAGCGGCCAAGCTGCTCCTTGAGGGGCTGGACGAGGACGCCGTCGATTTCCGAGAAACCTATGATGAACTCAATTCCGAGCCGGTGGTCCTGCCTGCTGGCTATCCCAATCTTTTGGCCAATGGTGCGACTGGCATTGCCGTGGGCATGGCAACTTCCATCCCGCCTCACAACGCGGCCGAAGTGATCGATGCGGCGCTGCACCTGATCAAGAACAAGTCTGCAACCACCGAAGAGCTGGTGGAATTTGTGCCGGGACCAGATTTCCCAACCGGCGGTGTGATTGTCGAGCCGAAAGCGTCCATCCTGAACGCCTATGAAACAGGGCGGGGCAGCTTTCAGCTTCGTGCGCGTTGGCATGTGGAAGACCTTGGGCGTGGCACCTGGCAGATCGTCGTCACCGAGGTGCCCTACCAGGTTCAGAAAGGCCGGTTGATCGAGAAGATTGCCGAACTGATCGAAGCCAAGAAGGTCCCTCTGCTGGACGATGTGCGCGATGAAAGCGCCGAGGATATCCGCTTGATCCTAGAGCCGCGGGCGAAGACCGTTGAGCCGGATGTGATGATGGAGAGCCTGTTCAAGCTGTGTGATCTGGAAACACGGTTTTCGATGAACATGAATGTGCTCAACCATGGCGTACCGCAGGTGTTGGGGCTGAAAGCCATTTTGCGCGCCTATCTGGATCACCGCCGGGACGTTGTTCAACGCCGCGCGCGCCATCGGTTGGACAAGATTGAAAAGCGCCTCCACGTTCTGGACGGTTACCTAATCGCATACCTCAATATTGATGAGGTGATCCGCATTATCCGTGAAGAAGATGAGCCAAAACAAGTGATGATGGAGCGGTTCTCCATCACCGATGTTCAGGCCGAGGCAATCCTGAATTTGCGTTTGCGGGCTCTGCGCAAGCTGGAAGAAATGGAACTTCGCGGTGAGCACGAGAAACTCACCGAAGAACGCGACGAGATTCACCTTCTGCTCGGTTCTGAGGCGCGCCAATGGACGCGCGTTAGCAAAGAGCTTCAGGTGGCGAGAAAAGCTTTTGACCCGGAAACAGAGCTCGGGCGTCGCCGCGCCGGTTTTGATGCCGCCCCAGATATCGATCTGGACGCGGCTTTGGAAGCTTCAACCCCGAAAGAAGCGTTTACCGTCGTGCTATCGACCAAGGGCTGGATTCGCGCTCTCAAAGGCCATGGTGTGGACGCCGCAACAACTAAGTTCAAGGACGGCGACAGCTTATTCGCCGCCGAAGAGGTCTGGTCCACCGATAAGCTGATCTTCATGGCATCCGACGGCCGAGCGTTTACGCTGGAAGCCGGGAAGCTGCCCGGCGGCAGGGGGCATGGTGAACCGATCCGACTTTCAATCGACCTGGAAGACAGCGTCGACATATTCGACATGTTCAAGCTGGATGAGACCCGCAAACGCATTGTCGCCTCCTCTGCAGGATATGGCTTTATCGTTCCTGAGGGTGAATTGGTGTCCAGTCGGAAGGCCGGTAAATCGGTTGTCACAGTTCCAGACGGTGAAATACTGCAGGTCTGTGAAGTTGCACGCGGCGACCAGATCGCCGTCATTGGCACGAACAGAAAACTGCTGGTCTTTGAAGCCGGTGAACTGCCGGAAATGCCACGCGGCAAAGGCGTAAAGCTGCAGTCTTATCGCGGTGAAGACCGTTTGGAGGATGCCGCTGTATTCGATCAGGAAGACGGGCTGTTCGTGCTGGATGGGGCAGGGCGCCACAAGGCGATATCCGATTGGCGAGAATGGTCTGGCAAGCGTGCACAAGCTGGCAAAACCGTTCCGAAAGGATTTCCGCGTACGGGACGCCTGAACGGCTAGGCTTGCAGTGACCCAAGGGTGGCGTTACCGAAGGGCATCACTTTCTCTGGGGAGGAGAACCCATGGACGCCCTTTGGATTATTCTGGGTCTGATCGCCCTCGTTGCGGTTGGCATCATCGTCATCTACAATGGCCTCGTGTCGAAGCGCCAACGGGTCAACCAGGCCTTCGCCGATATCGACGTGCAGCTGAAGCAGCGCCAGAATCTGATCCCCAATTTGGTCGAAACGGTCAAAGGCTACGCATCTCATGAGCAGGAAACGTTTCAACAGGTAATTGCCGCACGCAACGCTGCCGTGAACGCCAACGATCCGGACTCCATGCAGCAGGCCGAAAGCGTTCTGTCGGGCGCGCTGGGCAAACTGTTTGCATTGGCTGAGGCGTATCCAGACTTGAAAGCCAACACCAACTTCCTTCAACTTCAGGAAGAACTGTCGCTGATCGAAGACAAACTGGCCGCAGCCCGTCGCTTCTACAATTCCGCTGTTCAGGACTACAACACCTCGCGTGAACAGTTCCCGGGCTCGATTATCGCCGGTTCGTTCAACTTCGAGCCGCGCAGTTTCTTTGATGTGGGAATTGAAGCACGCGAATCCTTGTCGACCGTCCCAGACGTGAAGTTCTAATCAAGGCTTCAACACGGTTTCCAGTCGATCCAGGGCCGCGTTGATGCGGCCCGTTTCCATTGCAAAACAAAACCGCACATGGCTGCGCCCCAAGTCCGGATCGTGGTCGACGCCCGGCGCAAGGACAACTCCGGTTTCACGAAGAATGTGCTCGCAAAACGCTAGACTATCATCGGTATAGCGCCCGACATTGGCATAGATGTAGAACGCGCCATCTGGCGGAGCCATCTCTGATAGTCCGAGCCGCGGCAACCTTTCCAGCATGATGTCACGGTTGTGCGCATATAGCGTCAGGTGCCCGTCCAGCTCCTCCTTCGCATCAAGCGCGGCAAGCGCTGCCACCTGGCTAAGACTAGGAGATGTCAGGAAAAAATTGCCGATACGGGAGGCTGCGGCGACCTGCTTGTCTTCTGGGGCCACCATCCACCCGACTCGCCAACCCGGCATGCAATAGTATTTAGAGAAACTGTTGATGACGAAGGCATCCGGCGCGTAACGAAGTGCCGAAACGGTTGGTGTTCCATAGGTGAGCTGGTGATAAATTTCATCTGAGATGATACGAATGCCGCGCCTTTCGCAGACGCTGGCAATCTCGGCGAAATCGCCGGGCGGAATGATCGCTCCAGTGGGGTTGGACGGGCTCGCGATGATGACGCCCTGCGGCGCGGGCTGAAGTGCAGCGATCATCTCCGCTGTCAACTGGAACCGGGTTTCCGCGCCCGTGCGGATCTCCACGGGCTCAAGAAACAGGCCCTTGAGTGTGTTGCGATAGGCGACATAGCCCGGCCGCGCCATTGCAATGCGATCACCGGGCTTGAACGCGCAGGTCAACGCCAAGACCAGCGCCGGCGATGCGCCGCACGTTAGAAAGATTCGCGAAGGGTCTACGGAAACGCCGTGCTCATCGCGGTACAGCGCGGCAAGTCGATCCTTTAGGTCCTCGCTTTGCCAGTAGCCCGGAAGTGTCGCTTCCAGAGCCGACTTTGCCGCATCCACCGCCAGAGTTGGCGCACCTGCCGAGGGTTGTCCGAACTCCATCTGGATAACGTCTCTTCCCTCCTGGCGCAGTTGACGGGCGAGCTGCGACAGTCCTATCGCGCGGAAGGGTTCGACGTCAGAACTCATGGGTCAACTTGCTGAAAGTGATGGAAGCCAGGTTGCAAGAGACGGCACCGCGATCACAATTGCAATCAATAGTACTTGCAGCGCGATGAAAGGGATTGCGCCGCGCCAGATATCCAGCGTTTGCACGTCATCCGGCGCGACGCCGCGAAGATAGAACAGTGCAAATCCGAAAGGCGGGGTCAAAAAGCTGGTTTGTAGGTTGAGCGCCATCAGGATTGCGAGCCAAACTGGATCAAATCCCAAGAGAATCAAAGGCGGCGCGACCAGCGGAACCACAACAAACACGATCTCGATGAAGTCCAGAAAGAAACCAAGTACGAACATCACCAGCAACGTCATGATCAGTGCGCCCCATTTTCCGCCCGGTACCGCTGACAGAATCTGCGCGACCAATTCATCCCCGCCAAACCCGCGAAACACCAGGCTGAACAGGCTGGCACCGATCAGGATCAGAAACACCATACTTGTGATGTGCACACCGCTTTTGAACGACGGATAAAGCTCTCCGGCTTTGCGGAGCACCAGCAGCCCACATACAAGGCTCGCCGCGAAGACAAGCGCGGCCAAAGCAACCAGAACTATGCCGAACAGGCTGCTCTCATCGCTCGCCGCACGCAGGTCTAGATTTGAGCGCAGGACAATTATCAGAAGAAGTGCCACAAAGCCGGCGCCAACCAAGGGGGCCAGCCGGCTCTGTACGCTGCTCGCCAGTCTCAAGCCAGCGAGCAGTATGGCGCCGCCTGCGCCAATGGCGGCGGCCTCCGTCGGCGGGGCCACACCACCCAGAATAGCGCCAAGAACAGCAATGATGAGCAGGATCGGCGCGCCAAGTCCAAAAACGATTTCTCTAAGCGTGAGCGGCACCTCTGCCGCGCCAGACTCGCTGGCCTGCGGACACCGCTGTGGCCAGACCAATCCAACCACGAAAATGTAGAACAAATACAACAGCACCAGCAGCAAGCCCGGTATCAATGCACCGGCGAAAAGGTCGCCAACGGACACGACCGCAGACCCGCCGCCTGTGCGCAAGCTGGCCTGACTTGCAGCGTTGGAGACCGCGTCTGCCAATAAGATCAACACGATAGATGGCGGAATGATCTGACCGAGCGTGCCGGATGCCGCGATGGTGCCTGTGGCCAGGCGTGGATCATAGCCCTGGCGTAGCATGGTTGGCAGGGCGATCAACGTCATGGTGATCACCGTGGCGCCGACAATACCTGTCGAGGCCGCCAACAAGGCGCCGACAATAACCACGGCATAGCCCAGCCCACCTCGAACGCGCCCCAGCAATCGGCTGGCGATGTGCAAAAGGTCTTCAGCAACGCGTGACCGCTCCAGAATGACCCCCATCAGAACAAATAGCGGTACGGCAATCAGAGTCTGGTTCTGCATGATCGACGCACCCTGAATGCGCGACGGCAAAGAACGGAGCACCGGCTCGGGAAACATGCCTGTCGCAATTCCGATCAGCCCAAAAAGCAGGGCGACCCCGCCGAGGGTCAACGCGACAGGATACCCACCAAGCAAGGCAATGATGGTCACCAGGAACATCGAAATGGCAAACGCGGCTTCAAGCTCCATTGCTGCCCCCGATTTCACCTTTCGTTGCGTCGTCGGGTAGGTCGCCCGTCAGGCGCCGCGCAGCTTTTACCGCTTGAGACAAGCCCTGGGCCAGCATGAGCAGCGCAAATGCAGGTACCAGCGTTTTAAACAGGAACATCAGGGGCAGGCCGTCGCTTTCCCGCGAGCCTTCAAACAAGAACCATGCGCGCGCCAGCCCCTGTTCCCCGGTGGTGAGAATGCGCACGCAAATCGGAAACAGGAACAAATAGATACCCGCAAGTTCGATCCAGTTGCGCCCGATCGTCCCAAATCGCGGACGAAGGATATCTACGCGGACATGGGCATCGTCTCTGAGCGCTGCGGCGCTGCCCAGCATGAACATGGCAGCAAACGCATACATCACGATTTCATTGAGCCAGGTGAAAGATAGTGAAAACGCGTATCGCATGATCACGACCGCCAGCTGAGCGAATATCAGTATCAACGCTGCGGCAATGGCGGCGGAAAGAGCACCACCGGTCAAGCGGTCAATCCAACCTGACACTCGTGCGCCAATGCCAGCGAACGGCCTAGGTAGGACCAGGATCGCCAACGGTAACGCAAAGATTGGCAGTGCTGCGAGGCCGATCCATTTCAGGATACCGCCAAAGACAAGAAAAGCCGACGCGTCCACTGGGCTGTCTAACCGCGTGCGTCGCCGAAGGCGCGAGCGCGGTAGTAGGGACCATCAGAGACGCTTGCCCAACTCGACATCCGCTTCAGTGCATCCTCAAAGCTCTCATAAATGCGTTTCTCGATCCCATCGCGGCCCGAGGCGGCGCGGACATCGGCCGCAGCTTCCGCCATTCCAACCACCACATCATCGGGAAAGCTGCGCATCTCAACGCCGTTTTCGCGCTGGAGAATATCCAGATGAACGGCATTCTGGTAGGTAAACTCGCCGAGGGACAGGTGATTTACACTCTGGCAAACAGTGGTGATGATCGCCTGCTCGCTCGCTGTGAGACCGTCCCAGGTACGCCGGTTGATGCCGCAGGCCAGGCTCGCGCCGGGCTCATGGAAGCCTGGTCCGTAGTAGTAGGGCGCCTCCCGGTGGAAACCGAGAGAGTAGTCATTCCATGGTCCAACCCACTCTGTCGCATCAATCGCGCCCGTCTGCAGAGATTGGTAGATTTCCCCGCCAGATAAGGAAATCGCGCTTCCCCCCAAGGCGCGCAACACATCGCCGCCCTGGCCTGGAATACGCATTTTCAAGCCGACAAGGTCGTTCAGGCTGTTGATCTCTTTCTTGAACCATCCACCCATCTGGTGGCCGGTATTCGCCGCCTGGATCGATTTGATCCCAAACTGACCAGACAACTCATCCCAAAGTTCCTGGCCGCCGCCGAAATCGATCCACCCCATCAATTCCTGCGCCGTCATGCCGAATGGCACAGCGGTGAAGAAGGGATAGGCGGAAGATTTGGCCGTCCAATAATACTCCGCCGCGTGGTACATTTCCGCTTCGCCGTTGGCGACGGCGTCGAAGCTCTCAAAGGCCGGAACCAATTCCCCGGCGGCGTAGACTTTGATCTCGATCATGCCATCGGTCAGTGCGCTCACCTGCTCAGAGACTCGCTCAGCAGCGCGTCCCAGTCCCGGCAGTCCCTTCGGCCAGGTCGTCACCATGTTGAACCGGCGCCGGTTGCGGCTGATCGAAGGCGCGGCCAACTGGCGGGTGGTTTCCGGATTGCCGAAGGATGCAGCCGCGCCACCAACGCCTAATGCTCCGCCACCCAAAAGGTTGCGCCTGTTGATCACGATATTCCTCCCCGCGCCCTCGGTTTGGCGCGATTATTCGGTGTCGAGCAGAGGCCGCCAGGCATCGCCGTCGAGCACCTCCAGCGGTGTATAGTCCCGCTTGTAATTCATCTTGTCGCTGCCTTTGATCCAATATCCCAGATAGACATGGGGCAGGCCAAGCTCTCGCACTTGCCGGATGTGATCAAGGATCATCATGCGACCGAGGCTGCGGCGTGATTCACGTGGATCGAAGAAAGTATACACCATCGACAAGCCGTCGCGCAGCACATCCGTTATAGACGCGGCTATCAGGGGTGCATCCGGCCCATCGCCGCGACGATACTCAAAGATAAGGCTCTGCACAGGACTGTCGGCAACCATGTTCACATAGTCACGATAGGTCATGTCAGACATGCCCCCTCCATCATGACGGCTATTCAGGTATGCTTTCAAAAGGCGGAATTGGGATCGGGTTGGCTGGGCTGGGACCGGTTCGCGCACCAAATCGATGTTGCGCCGCAGAACGCGGGACTGGTTCCGGCTAAACCGAAAATGGCGGGCATCGACACGCACGCTTCGACACGCATTGCAGGTCGGGCAGGCGGGTCTGTAGGCGATCCCCTGAGACCGACGAAACCCGGCCTGGCTGAGCGAATTGTGGAGGGAGTCGCTCTCGCTGACGTTCAGGCTCGTAAACGCCTTACGCTCCGTCTTGCCCGGCAGATAGGGACAGGGTGCAGGATTGGTCAGGAAAAACCTGAGGTTCCGCTTCAGCCCGATCGGGAAGGTTTGAGAATCGTTCAGCTTCATCGCAGTCATTTAAGCCATTCAAAGATCAAACCGCCAAGGGGCGAGAAGGGTAAACACAGCCCATAGCAAGATAACCAGTGGTCCTCCAAATCGGAGGAAGTCAGAGAATTTGTAGTGTCCTGGCCCCATGACAAGCAGGTTCGTCTGATAGGCGATGGGCGTGGCGAAGCAACAATTGGCTCCATAAATTACAGCAAGAAGATAAGGGAGTGTGTCCGGGGCGTCCATCTGCGCGGCCGCTGATAATGCAATAGGAGAGAACAAGACCGCGGTCGCGGCGTTGCTCAGGAGGTTGGTCATTACGGCCACGGCCAGGAAAATCGCCGACAGAACCGCCAGCGGACCGTAGGGGGCGGCAAGTTCCACCACGCCCTGCGCAATAAGCTCTGCAGCGCCGGTCAATTCCAAAGCTGACCCCATGGCGAGCGCAGCGCCGATAATTAGAAAGATGCGAAGATCCAGTGAGCGAGCCGCTTGCCGTGAATTAAGGCAGCCCATTGCAATCATTGCGACTGCAGCAAGCAGGGACGCGTGCAAGATCGACAACACGCCTGTGGCCGCGCCAACAACCATCCCAACAGCTATAATCCGCGCACTCAACGCTCTGGCGGTCAGCTCGATCTCGGTTTGCGACCACTCCAGCAAGATCAGGTCCCGGCTCGCGCGTAACTCTCGCATCGCAGCGGCGGGACCGCACAGCAAAAGCGTATCACCGGCTTCAAGTCTTATCTCACCGAGCTTGGCCCGCATCATTTGCGATCGTCGCTGAATTCCCAGCACCACAGCGCGCGTCAGGCGGCGGAAGCCAAGCATCTCAACCGTGCGCCCCGCCATACGAGACCCCGGCGCAACAACGGCTTCTGTCAGTACCAGTGATTTTGGCGTGTCTTCCGGCTCAACGCCGCCCGTACCGGAACGCCAGATTTGTTCCAGCATTTCAGGTTGAGATGACAGCACATCCATCAACGCGGATTTCGTTGCAGCCACGATTACCAGGTCACCTTGCTCAAGTGAGACGCTGTCAAACGGCGGTAAGATCGCACGCTCGCCGCGCTGGATAAGACGAACAGTGAAGTTTGGCAGATCTTTGAACATGCCTGCAACCGGTTGTTTTCCCATCAGAAAATGGTCACGGCCCACTTCGATCTGGGCAACAAACTGTTTTCCGGAACTGACGACAATTTCCTCATCCATCCCGCTGCGCGACGGTAAAAGAAACCGGGAGAACAAGATCAGGTAAACAAAGCCAGCGCCAGCCAGAATCAGCCCCATGGGCGTTTGTTCAAAAAATCCGAGCGCGCTTCCCTCGAAACGCTCATAGGTTTCTGCAGCCAACAAGTTGGTTGAGGTGCCGATCAACGTCGTCATGCCCGCAAATACGCTGACAAAGCTCAATGGCATCATCAGTTTCGACGCAGATGCGTTCATGCGTTGCGCGATGGCGCTGATGACAGGCAGGAACATGATGACAACTGGCGTGTTGTTGATGAACGCCGAGACGACGAACACGATCAGGAATGCCGCTGACAGCGTACTCACCGGACGTCTGTCATATGATGAAAGGAGCGTACGCGTTGGTCCTTCCAACGCGCCGGTCTGAAACAGGCCCTGACCGACAACCAGAAGCGCCATGATCGTGATCAAGGCGGGATTGCCGAAGCCCGACAACAATTGCGCCGCGCTGACTGGGCTACCGTCGGCGCTGTTTGCCCCTGGCAGGATGAACAGAACCAGAAGCGCCACAACAATGGCAACCGACACCAATTCCATCGACCAGCGATCGAGGGTGTAGAGCACAATCGACGCCAGAACGATGAACAGGCTGGCCCACATGGGCCATTCAGCCAACAGATCTGCGTTCAAACTCTCACTCCCCGGCGACGCGCTCGTCCCACAGATGCGCGGTTACGGAGTGACATGCAAGACAAGGGTGACGCGCCGGTTCGCTGACAGGTGCGGTTCGCCCGGATTGATGGGTTGGCTATCGGCCAGGCCGGTCACTGAGATGATACGTGATTCTGGCAATCCTGCGTTGATCAGCGCGCGTCGGAAGGCATTCGCGCGGGCCGATGATAGGTCCCAATTGTCAGTACCTGATACTCTTGAGGCAAAGGCATCGGTGTGTCCTTCCAGGCCGACTGGCCAGTCGCCAGAGGCGGCAATCTCAGCCATCCGCGAGATGACCATCGATCCTGATTTGGTGAAATCACTGCCACCAGTCTTGAAGATCGGACGCGATGAGCGGTCCATCAGATCTATTTTTACGGTGTGATCCGTGGCCGAAACACGGATAGAGCCCTGAGTGTCCATCAACACGCGGCTCTGACGAATGACATCCGCAAGAGCGTCGGTCGTTTGATCCACCGTGTCCGTCTGGGTCGCCGCGTGAACTTCCTGGCCCGTTTCGAAATAAGTCGCGAGTTCGCCGCGGTCTGATTGCGGCAACCCTTTGACCAGCCACATTACCAGAAAAAAGGCGACCAGCGCTGTCAGGAAGTCCGCATAAGCGAGCTTCCACGTGCCCGTCTTGCGGGCGGGCACCTGGGGCATTCTGCCCGTTCGGCGCCGGAGGGTTTGAGCATAGCCCATCCGTACATCCTGATCATTCTGATCGGCAAGGATGGGTCTAACAGGGCGTAGTTGATATCAATTGAGGCTCGCTGGCAGGATTTACTTCAAATTCAATACAAACTGGGCTGAAACTAGGTTTGCAGGAATAGAAAGGGTCTCTGATGGCTGGGATAGCATTCTTGGGGCTCGGCGTGATGGGCGGGCCAATGGCCGGTCATCTCGCCAAGGCAGGCCACTCGGTATCGGTCTGGAACCGCACACCGGCAAAGTCCGAAGCCTGGGCTGAGCGCCATCGCGGCACGGTCGAAACTGATCCCGCAAGAGCCGCGTTTGCGAAAGAGTTCGTCGTGTTTTGCCTGGGCGATGACCCCGATGTGCGCGCCGTTTTCGATGCGGTTTACCCTTCTATTGGCGGCGGAATGGTGGTGATCGACCATACAACAGCAAGTTCAGCTTTGGCGCGCGACCTTTATCAGGCGTGCCAATCACGCGGAGCAGCATTTCTGGATGCGCCTATTTCCGGAGGGGAGGCTGGTGCGATTTCCGGCCAGTTATCGGTCATGTGTGGTGGAGACAGCCCGGCCTATGACAAAGCCAAACCGGTTATGGATACCTATGCCAAGCAGACCACACTGATTGGTCCATCCGGCGCTGGGCAGCTGTGCAAATCCGTCAACCAGATCTGTATTGCGGGCCTGCTCCAAGGGCTGTCCGAGGGAATAGCGTTCGCGAAATCAGCCGGGCTGGAGACATCAAAAGTCTTCGAGGCAATCTCTGGCGGTGCGGCCCAGAGCTGGCAAATGGATAACCGGGCCACGACAATGGCCAATGGTGAGTTTGAGTTCGGCTTTGCCGTCGATTGGATGCGCAAGGATCTGCGTATTGCACTTGAGGCAGCGCGGGAGAATGGCGTCAGCCTGCCTGTAACGGCGCAGGTCGATCAGTATTACGCGGATGTGCAAGCCATGGGCGGAGGCCGGTTCGACACATCATCTCTCGTAAAGCGCCTCACACGGGATGAGTCGTGAGGCGGATTGAAGTTCATTTGCGGCGCGGTGAAACGTGTGACTTGGTCCTGGCCGCCATCCGCCATTATGACCCAGTCGATTTTTCTATTGTCGAGCCACAACAGGAAGACCGGTTGGTCATCAACGTGTTGGTTCGAAATAGCAAAAGCCAGAAACTGGTCGATGTCATCCAGGCTGCCTTGGAAGATGAAAGCGACTGGCGCCTGAATGTGATCGGGATCGATGTCTCGCTACCGCGCCTGAAATCGGAAGAAGAAGCAACGGAGTCCCGAAACACACAGGCCATCCGCGAAGAGATCGTCAACGACATCGACAAGGGCGCTGTTCTGGATCGAGATTTTGTCATTCTTGTTGTTTTATCCACCGTAGTTGCCGCGATAGGAATGAATTCAGGATCTGTGGCCGGGGTCATCGGCGCCATGGTGATCGCGCCGCTTCTGGGCCCCATTCTGGCGTTTGCCATGGGCGCTGCACTGGGTCAGGGCGAATTGCTCTCCAGCGCAGCGAAGACACTTGGCGTCGGCGTCGCCGTCGCGTTTGTATCGGCTTTCGCGCTGGCTTTTGTAATTGACGTAGACCTTGCCCAGACAGAGCTGACCAGCAGAGCAGAGGTACGCTTGGATTCCCTTGCATTGGCATTGGCAGCGGGTGGCGCAGCAGCGTTGAGTGTCGCCAAAGGCCAGAATAGTGGGCTTGTGGGTGTCATGGTTGCAGCCGCATTGTTGCCCCCGGGTGCAGCGATTGGGCTCTTCGCGGGTGTTGGCGAGGTGGCGCTGGCCGCGCGGGCGGGTTTGTTGCTGACACTGAACGTGGCGTGTCTCGTGCTTGCAGCACTGTTGACATTCCGCCTCAGAAAAATTCGGCCGCGAAGCTGGCTGGAGCAGCAAAACGCCACCCGCGCTGTGCGTATCAACCTGGCGAGCTGGGCAGTTTTGCTGGTTTTGTCTGCAGTGCTGATCGTGTATTTTGATCTCGGCGAAAAAATCAGCTTTGGCGCTTAGCTGCCGACCAGGTTCTTGGCCATTCTCTGCACAGCGCCGTAATCCAGCTTTCCTGTACCGAGAACGGGTATTTCATCGACTTGGAATATCTTTTTCGGGACAGACAGTTCGGCAACGCCATGGTTTTGCGCCCAATTCAAAATGTCTTCACGGTTCGCATCAGGGCAGTCAGAGAGCAGAACCACCTGTTCGCCTTTGCGGGGATCGGGCAGCGTAGCAGCTGCGTGCATATTGTCCGGCCAAATCGCACTCGCGCAATTTTCAACCACGGCCAGAGACACCATCTCCCCGCCAATCTTGGCAAATCGTTTCACGCGGCCCTTGATCCGGATGAAGCCGTCTTCGTCGATGGAGACAATGTCGCCTGTATCGTGCCAGCCACCCTCCGGCTTCTCCAGAACACCGGGATTTGACGCACGCAGATAGCCATTCATGACATTCGGGCCGCGCACTTTCAGCCGCCCGCCTTCTTCAATGCCCTCAACAGGAACAAGCTCATACTCCATGTCGGACATCAGGATGCCCACCGTGCCCGGCTTGTTCTGCTCCCACTTGTTCGCCGCGACCACTGGCGCTGCTTCCGTGGCGCCGTAGCCTTCAAGAATCTCTATGTTGAATTTCTTGCGCACGAACTGACGAGTTTCGTCACGAACACGCTCAGCGCCGCAAACTGCCAGGCGGATGGAGCTCATATCATCGTCGCCGCCCGCGCGGGCATATTGCGATATGAACGTGTCGGTGGCGAGAAGGATGGTCGATTGGGTCGCATGGATCCGCTTGGCAATTTCCCGAGGCTGCAGGGGCGTTGGATGAAAGATCGCTTTCACGCCCGCAACAATCGGCAAGACTGCACCCACGGTAAGGCCAAAGCAGTGGAACGTTGGCAACGGGTTGAAAACGCTGTCCAGGTCGGGATTAAGACCTATGTGCGCCCGCACTTGCTCTACGTTTGCCAGTATACTCTGATGGCTAAGGACCACGCCTTTGGGATCGCCTTCCGTACCTGAGGTGAACAGCACTACCCCGGGAGAAGTGTGCTTTGAACTTGACCGAAAGAGGAACGGCGCGAAAGGCCCCAAAGCTCCGGCGATCTTTTGCACCAGGCCGATCTCTTCACGAATGTCTTCAAGATACAGAATGCGGGCATCATCTTCGAGGCCCTCGATCAGCCCATGGAGGTCGCCCAGATCGATGAATTTTCTGGCGGTTACAATGGTCGTGGCCTCGGCGGCTTTCATCGCCGATTTGATGTTACGCACGCCGGCAGTGAAATTGAGCATGGCGGGGACACGACCGTAAGCGCTCAAGCCATAGAAGGCGAGGACGGCTCCTATGCCTGTGGGCAGGAGCACGCCGACATTCTCGTCTTTCCGGGTGTGCTTCTTCAGTGCGCCGCCTAACGCAAAAGAGCCCTGGGCAATCGTGTTGTAGTCAAACTCGGTGCCGTCGCCATCGACAACAATCGTCTTCTTTGCGCCGTGCTCGCGTTTTGACCTGAGAAAAGCGCCGAAGAGATCGGTCTTCGTGCGCGAGAGATCGAATGGAACGGGCTTGGGCACGTTCACATCTGCGGTATCAAGCGCGATAGCGCTATTTTCGGAACCTGAAACAGTCTGTAACATTACGTCAAACAATCTAGGAATTTTGCACCGCCATGCAATTGCGGAATTGCAGGCATGAACCAGTGGCGCTTGATGAAGTTACCAATCAAGTCCATTTTGTAAAAATGGCAACACTCATCGACTCATCTGCTGGCGGAAAAAAACACCGTCACCCGGAAAAACGTAACCGCCCCGACACGCCGGTGCTGCGAAAGCCGGAATGGATCCGTGTCAAGGCGCCGATGGGGAAGGGCTATCAGGAAACCCGGGATATCGTGAAGTCGAAAGGATTGGTGACGGTTTGTGAAGAAGCAGGCTGCCCGAATATGGGGGAATGCTGGGAGAAAAAGCACGCCACCATGATGATCATGGGCGAGACGTGCACCCGCGCCTGCAGCTTCTGCAACGTCTCGACTGGCAAGCCGCTCCCACTCGATCTGGATGAACCCCGTCGTGTGGCCGAAGCCGTCTCTGAGATGGGCCTTGAGCATGTGGTCATCACATCGGTTGACCGTGATGATCTGGACGATGGCGGCGCGATGCATTTCGTCCATACAATCGAGGCGATTAGAAAAGCCTCACCGGGGACCACAATCGAAATCCTGACGCCAGATTTCCTGCGCAAGGACGGCTGGGAAAACCGGGTCATCGACGCCAAACCGGATGTGTTCAACCACAATCTCGAAACCGTACCGCGCCTTTACCTCTCCATTCGTCCCGGTGCGCGCTATTTCCATTCACTGCGCCTTTTGGAGAAGGTGAAAGATCGCGATCCTGCCCAGTTCACGAAATCCGGCGTGATGGTCGGTCTTGGTGAAACCAAGGAAGAAGTCATGCAGGTGATGGACGATATGCGTTCAGCCGGGATCGATTTCCTGACCATTGGTCAATACCTCCAACCAACGCGCAAGCATGCGGCTGTGGATCGGTTCGTTACGCCCGATGAATTCGCGGCCTATGAAGAGATAGCTCGCTCAAAAGGTTTTCTCATGGTCTCGGCCAGTCCACTGACCCGGTCCAGTTACCATGCCGGAGAAGATTTCGCGCGGTTGCGGGCGGCCCGAGACGCGCAAATACTGGCGGCTGAATAACACAGCATGCCGGTATACTCGACCGCAGTGGCCGTGCCTCACCGACGTGAGGATATGTTTGATCTGGTCAGCGATATTAAACGGTACCCAGACTTCATTCGCTGGATTCAAACCATGTCGGTCAGCGGAATGCGGCAGGAAGGTGAGGTCATGAAATGCCTGGGCGCGGCGCGCATCGGCTTTCGAGGCTTTTCGGAACGCTTTTCCACCAATGTGACCGCTGACAAGAACGCCTGGACGGTAAGGGCAGATCTGGTTCGCGGTCCCTTTCGTCGTCTTCGCAATGATTGGGCGTTCGACACATTGGAAGACGGCGGAACACGGATCAATTTTCACATTGACTACGAGTTCTCGAACTTCGTTTTGCGTATGATGGCCAGCAACAATGTCGACCTTGCCGTTAGCAAGATCATGTCCGCCTTCAAGGCCGAAGCTGACCGCCGATACGGCTAAGCCATCTGGGCGCGGATGAGTTCAATGGCTGC
>JBCCAA010000035.1:0-33935 GCA_039815055.1 Pseudomonadota bacterium
GGTAAACTATCCGTTCGAGAAAAACCCGCTCAGCCCGCGCTTTCGCGGCGAACATGCCCTGCGCCGCTATGCCAATGGCGAAGAACGCTGCATTGCTTGCAAGCTGTGTGAAGCGGTTTGCCCGGCCCAGGCCATAACGATCGAGGCTGAACCGCGCGACGATGGCTCCCGCCGCACCACGCGCTACGATATCGACATGGTGAAGTGCATTTATTGCGGTTTTTGCCAGGAGGCGTGCCCTGTGGACGCCATCGTGGAGGGGCCGAATTTCGAGTTCGCCACGGAAACCCGGGAAGAACTTTTCTACGATAAGGACCGCCTGCTCTCAAACGGTGACCGTTGGGAGCGTCTCATCGCAAAAAATCTGGAACTGGATGCGCCATATCGTTAAGACGGCGCGACCGAATGGCGCGAAGTGGATCACCCGCCTTGCGCATCTCACGAACTCCGGGCAGGGGCTGCCCAATCTCTGATTGGCCGAGAGGGGCCGGGCACAACCGATGGAAGTCATAGCGTTCTGGATCCTCGCCGTCATTGTCGGCGCCTCGGCTGTCTGTGTGATCGCCGCGCGCAATCCGGTGCATTCCGTGCTGTTCCTGATCCTCTCGTTCTTTACGTCCGCTGCTTTGCTGGTTCTGATCGGTGCCGAGTTCCTCGCGATGCTTTTGGTCGTGGTCTATGTCGGAGCCGTCGCGGTGTTGTTCCTGTTTGTAGTGATGATGCTGGACGTGGATTTCGTCGAGCTGAAACAGGGCTTCTTGTCCTATCTGCCGTTCGGCGGTCTTGTCGGCATCGCCTTCTTTGCTGAAATTGCGCTGGTCTCTTTCGCTGGCGCTGCCGATGATGGCGCTCGCCTTCAACCATCGCCCGGCGCAGATACCAACGCCGAGGCTATCGGTCAGGTGATGTACACTGAGTATTTCCTTCTGTTTCAGGTCTCCGGCATCGTGCTTTTGATCGCCATGATCGGGGCTATTGTCCTGACACTGCGTTCGCGACCCCACGTCAAACGCCAAAACATTGCCCAGCAAACTGCCCGGCGTCGGTCTGACGCGACCGAGCTGTTGGATGTTGAGCGCGGGAAGGGGATCTGAGGCGATGGACCTGACACTCAACCACTATCTGGTGCTGTCGGCCTTCCTGTTCACGGTGGGCGTGGTCGGCATTTTCGTGAACCGAAAGAACATCATCGTCATCTTGATGGCCATTGAACTGATCTTGTTGTCTGTGAACATCAACCTTGTCGCGTTTTCCGTGTTCTCAGGCACGATCGCAGGCCAGATTTTCGCAATGCTGGTGTTGACGGTTGCGGCGGCTGAAGCTGCTGTCGGACTGGCAATCCTGGTCGTCTTCTTCCGTCTGCGCGGCGATATCTCGGTCGAGTCAATCGACCTGATGAAAGGGTAGGCCGACGCCATGCTGAGCGATCCGTTTCTTCTCTTCGTCGTGCTGGCACCCGGTCTCGTTGCGTTGACGGGGCTGACCCACAAATGGACAGGCGACCGCTTCGTTATGGGTCTGACCACCGGAACGGTGCTGCTGGCGGGCGCCATGTCGCTCTACCAGCTGTTCAACTACGCATTTTCAGGCCAAGGCGACGCCCATGGCGCAGAACATGCCCACGCCTACCATCCGCATATCATAACGCTGACGAGCTTCATGGATGTAGGCGGGTTGACCGCCGACTGGGCCGTGCGCGTCGATGCCCTATCGATCACCATGATGGCGGTGATCACGTCGGTGTCTGGGCTGGTTCACCTGTATAGTTGGGGATATATGAGCGAGGAGCCACACAAGGCGCGTTTCTTCGCCTATCTGTCCCTATTCACCTTCACCATGCTGATGCTGGTGACGGCCGATAATTTCATCCAGCTCTTCTTTGGCTGGGAAGGTGTGGGGCTTGCCTCCTACCTGCTCATTGGCTTCTGGTACCACAAGAAGGCGCCGAACGATGCGGCTATCAAAGCCTTTGTGACCAACCGGATCGGCGATTTTGGCCTCGCTTTAGGCATCATGGCGGTGTTCTTCGTCTTCGGCACGGTCGAGTTTGTTCCGCTGTTTGAAGCGCTCGGCGCGGCGGTTGATGATCATGAAGAGCTGGTCGCGGGCATGGGCGCTGCGAGCACGGCGCCGGACGTGGTCACCTATCTCAACACACAGTTCCCGCTGGAGTTTCTTGGCTACAACTGGCCTGCCCTGGAAGTGATTGGCGTGCTGTTGTTTATTGGCGCTATGGGCAAATCGGCCCAGTTCTTCCTGCACGTCTGGCTGCCCGACGCGATGGAAGGCCCGACGCCTGTGTCAGCACTGATCCACGCGGCAACCATGGTGACCGCGGGCGTCTATCTCGTCTGTCTGCTGTCGCCGATCTACGAATATACGGTCTTCGCAGCGGGTATGATAACCTTGATTGGCGCCGTCACAGCTCTGTATGCCGCTACGGTTGGCCTGGCCCAGAACGACATCAAGCGCGTGATCGCTTACTCTACCTGTTCGCAGCTCGGATACATGTTCTTCGCCGCTGGAATTGGCGCTTACGAGGCGTCGATGTTCCACCTTTTCACCCACGCCTTTTTCAAGGCGCTGCTATTCCTTGGCGCCGGTTCTGTCATCCATGGCATGCACCATGAGCAGGACATGCGAAACATGGGCGGTGTGCGGAGGTTCATGCCATGGACCTATGGCGCGATGCTGATAGGTACGATTGCGATCATCGGCATCGGTATCCCACTCACGAATTTGCCCATTGCAGGTTTCTCCGGGTTCTATTCCAAAGATGGCATTCTGGAGAGCGCCTTCGTGGGCGGGCTTTCGGGCGTGAGCTATGCAAATCTTGCCTTCTGGTTCGGCATCGTCGCGGCCCTGCTGACGAGTTTCTATTCCTGGCGTCTCATCTTCATGACGTTCCACGGCCCGTATACGGGCGCCCATCACCTGCACCATGACCGCAGCGACGATGGCCACCACCATGCGCCTTCAGACCCCCATGAATCGCCCTGGGTGATGCTGGTGCCGCTGGTGCTCCTGTGTCTGGGCGCGGTCTTCGCTGGCGCAGTGTTTTACGACCCAATGTTCCACCATTCGGAAGGCTTCTGGGCGGGCTCTATTTATCGCGCTGAGGCCAATCACATTATCCATGACATCGATGGGGTGCTGAAAAAGGATGAGAGCCTGCACTGGGTGTTCTATGCGCCCGTCATCGTTACGGTTGCTGGCTTTGTGATTGCTGTTCTGACCTATCTGGTAAATCGCGGCATCGGCAAACGTGTTGCCGACACCGGTGGCCCACTCCACGCGTTTCTTTTCAACAAATGGTATTTCGACGAAATCTATCAGTGGATCATAATAAAGCCACTGGCCTGGCTCGGTGACACATTCTGGAAAACTGGCGATGGCCGCATCATTGACGGCTTTGGGCCGAATGGGATCAGAGATCTCACCACGTGGAGTTCGCGCCGCCTGTCGGCCATGCACACCGGCTATCTCTATCATTATGCTTTCGTCATCATCGGCGCCGCGCTGGTCTTTGGCGGCATTCTCTATTGGCGCGGCGGGGTAGGCGGCTGATGGAAGGTTTTCCAATCCTCACGGTCATGACGTTCCTGCCGCTGGCGGGCGCTCTGTTGATAATGCTGGTGCGCGCAGCAACGGCAGGCTCAAGCGAAGACACGGGCAGCAATGCGATCACCGCTGGCCTGGTGATTTCGCTGGCAACGCTTGTGGTTTCTGTCGCGGCACTTACCGCATTCCGCCCCAGCGTTGAGGGCTACCAGCTTGTTGAAGAGACCGCTTGGTTTGGCGGCATCAGCTACAAGATGGGCGTGGACGGTCTGTCTATAGCGCTGATCGTACTGACCGCGTTGCTCATGCCATTTTGCTTCCTGGCGAGCTATTCGTCTGTGAAAGAACGCGTGACGGAATATGTGGTTGCGTTTCTGATCCTTGAGACGTTCATGATCGGGGCATTCTGCGCGCTCGACCTAGTTCTGTTCTACATCTTCTTTGAGGCGGGCCTCATTCCGATGTTCATCATCATCGGAGTTTGGGGCGGGGCAAACAGGATCTATGCCTCGTTCAAATTCTTCCTCTACACGCTGCTCGGCTCGCTCTTCATGCTGGCAGCGGTAATTTACATGTACATGCAGGCGGGCTCGACTGATTATACCGTACTTGAAGGCACCGCCTTTGGATGGGATCCGGAAAGCTCGCCATGGGGGCAACCCCAGACCTGGCTGTGGTTGGCATTCTTTGCATCCTTTGCCGTGAAGCTTCCCATGTTTCCGGTTCACACCTGGTTGCCTGACGCCCACGTGCAAGCGCCGACCGCGGGATCGGTCATCCTTGCAGGCATTCTGCTAAAGCTTGGCGGGTATGGGTTCATGCGGTTTTCGCTGCCGATGTTCCCAGACGCCAGCATGTTTTTCCAGCCTATGATGTTTGTCCTGTCCGTGATTGCCATTGTGTATGCTTCGCTGGTGGCCTGGCGCCAGACTGACATGAAAAAGCTGGTGGCCTATTCTTCTGTCGCTCATATGGGCTTTGTCACACTGGGGCTGTTTTCCTTCACCGAAATCGGCGTTCAGGGCGCTGTGTTCCAGATGCTCAGCCACGGTTTGATCTCCGGCGCGCTGTTCCTTGTGGTCGGGGTGATTTATGACCGCGTGCATACGCGCGATATCTCCGCATTTGGCGGACTGGTGCACAAGATGCCGGTCTATGCCGGCCTGTTCATGCTGTTCACCATGGCCAATGTCGGCCTTCCGGGCACCAGTGGTTTCGTCGGAGAAATCGCGACGATGATCGGCGCGTTCCAGGCATCTACATGGGCCGCGGCTGGCGCTGCACTTGGTGTGATTTTCTCTGCCGTGTACATGCTGACGCTCTATCGCCGGACCGTGTTTGGTGAGTTCAATCCGGATCTGCAGGCCAAGATCGACCGCGGCGAGATTTCACTGCCCGATGCAAAACCATTGGAATTGCTCAGCCTGGTGCCTCTGGCGATTGGCGTCATCGTTTTCGGTGTGAAGCCGTCCTTGATTTTTGATATCACCGAAGGCGCATCGGCTCGGATGCTCGCCCTGATGGGGGGAGGTTAGTCCGCCATGTTGGATTTTGGTGCCATTCTCCAGACTCTCGCTCCTGAAGTGTTTCTTGTGGCCGTGGGGCTGGTTGGCGTCGTTGTCGGCGCGATCCTCAAGGAGGCGTTCAGCAAAGCCGCGTTCAAACTGGGCGCCGTGGCTCTTATTGCCGCTGCTGGATTGGCCCTTTTCTATTGGGAGGGCGGAACGGCATTCTCCGGCCTCGCGGCGACGACACCGTTTGTCAGTTTCGCAAAAATTGTTGCCTACGGCGTTGCCGGTGTGGCGCTCTGGATCGCTGATGGGTTCTTCGAACGCCATGGCACGCTGCGGTTCGAGTATCCTCTGCTGATGATTTTTGCGGCCTTCGGCATGGGCATCACGTTGTCAGCGGCCGATCTCATGACGCTCTATATGGGCATCGAAACTCTGTCCTTGTCGTCCTATGTGCTTGCCAGTTTTCACCGTGACAGCCAACGTTCCGCCGAAGCGGGACTGAAGTATTTCGTCCTTGGTGCACTTGCCTCAGGCATGCTCTTGTACGGTGCGTCTTTGGTTTATGGCTTTACCGGATCGACCCAGTTTGTTGATATCGCGGGCGCAGAAACAAATGTTGGCCTGCTGTTCGGCATGGTGTTGATGATCACCGGTCTGGCTTTCAAAGTGTCCGCTGCGCCGATGCATGTCTGGACCCCGGACGTTTATGAGGGTGCACCAACGCCGGTGGTCGCCTTCTTCGCAGCGGCGCCCAAAATGGCGATGATGGTGGTATTCGCCAACGTCATGTTCACCGTGTTCGGAGAGTCGATTGACGACTGGCAACTGATCCTTGCGATCATTGCTGGTGCTTCGATGTTGGTTGGGTCCATCGGCGCGCTGTTGCAGACCAATATCAAGCGTCTGTTAGGCTATTCCTCCATCGCCAACATGGGCTATGCGCTGGTGCCAGTGGCCGCCGGGGCTGATTTGGGCGCTGTTGCGCTCCTGGTGTTCATGTTGATCTACGTGGTTGCCTCGCTCGGCATGTTTGGCGGCGTTCTGTTGATGCGCCGCACAGGTGGCATGGTCGAGGACATTCATGAGCTAGGTGGGTTGATCCGCAACCGGCCTGCGGTGACCCTTTCGCTGACGGCGATCTTGCTTTCCATCGCGGGCATTCCGCCACTTGCCGGGTTCTGGGCTAAGCTTCAGGTTATCGAAGCGGGCCTTGCCGCCGGCATGTTGCCGCTTGTCATCATTTTGATTATCGCGTCTGTGATTTCGCTGGGATACTATCTGCGCCTGATCGTGATCATGTGGGTGAACGAGCCCAAACAGGCCTTTCAACCAACCGAGCCGTCCGTTGCTCTGGTGGTGATCGGCGCAGGGCTTTTGATGTTCCCAGTCATGTTCGTCTTCATCGGTGTTTTGACGGGCTGGGCAGAAGCCGCCGCCATGGGGCTTGGCAATTGAGCCAGTCGCTCCCGGTCCTCTGGCATGAGGACATTGATAGCACCAATGAGGAAGCCAAGCGGATTGCCGGGACCAGCCCGCTACATGCTCAATGGATTGCAGCGCGGCGCCAAAGCGCAGGACGCGGGCGGCTTGGACGGGTCTGGTCGTCGCCCGCGGGGAATTTGTTCGCCAGTTGCCTTGTTGTCCCACCCGCCGGCCTTTCAGATGCGATGAAACTGCCGTTCGTGGCCGGCCTTGCCGTTATAGATACCGTTTTAGCGCTCGTCCCGTCTGCAAAGCCGCAACTGAAATGGCCAAACGATGTTCGCGAAGAGGGACGAAAGCTCTCGGGAATACTGGTGGAGTCAGGCTCAACTGGTGGTGTTGTGTGGGCCGTGGTCGGCATCGGCGTAAATGTGGAAACTGCGCCTGAGGGTGTAGGACAGGATGCAACTTGCCTGCGCGGTCTAGGCGCCGTGCCAGGCATCGATGCACCTGCTGTGCTGGATCAGTTGCGTCTGGATTTTGCGGGCCGCTACCAACAGGCGTTGGATGATTTCTCAACCACGCGAGACGATTGGTGTGATCACGCCGAAGGCCGCGACGGCACCGTGAAAACAACCGTTTCCGGAAGTACGATTGAAGGTCGGTTCGACGGATTGGCCGAGGATGGCGCGCTGGTCTTGCGTTTGCCCAGCGGAGAGCGGACTATTATACGCGCCGGTGATGTTGAACTGGTGAAACAGGGATGAGCGGTATGCTTCTCGCCATCGATGTGGGCAACACCAACACCATGTTTGCCGTCCATGACGGTGACGATTGGCTGGCGCGCTGGCGTAGCCATACCGACGCAACACGAACCGCTGATGATTATGCAGTCTGGTTGTCTCAGATGTGCCGGATGGAGGGCATTCCCTTTGGCAAAATTGATGGCTGTGTCGTGTCGAATGTGGTGCCGCAGGCGCAGTTCAACTTTCGGAACTTTGCGAGACGGTACCTGAATCTGGAACCGATGTTCCTCGGCACGCCGGATATCGAGCTGGGCATTGAAATCCGCATTGACCGGCCAGAACAGGCAGGCGCAGATCGTCTTGCCAATGCCATCGGCGCTTATGCGTCTTATGGCGGTCCGTTGGTGGTGGTCGACAGCGGTACGGCGACCAATTTTGATATTGTCGGCAAGGATGGCGCGTTTGAAGGCGGCATCATCTCGCCCGGCATAAACCTCTCCATGCGGGCCCTGCACGAGGCGGCCGCCAGCCTGCCGCGGATCGCCATCCAGCGTCCCCCACGGGTGATCGGAAAGGATACAGTGATGGCTATGCAGTCTGGCATATTCCTAGGCTATATCGATCTGATCGATGGGCTCATACGGCGCATCAAGGTCGAGTACGGCGCACCAATGAAAGTTGTTGGAACCGGCGGCATCGCATCACTTTTTGAGGGCCACAGCGAAGAGATCGACCTATATGATCAGGACGTAACCCTTCGCGGGCTCCTGGAAATCTACAGGCGCAACCAGACCTGAGAGACATATGACAACTTCACAAGACCGGGCCGAACTGGTCTTCCTGCCGCTTGGTGGCTGCGAAGAAATCGGCATGAATTTGAACGCCTATGGCTATGGCCCGCCCGAAGACCGGCGCTGGATCATTGTCGATATGGGCGTGACCTTCGGCGACGATACAACGCCGGGGATCGACCTGATCTGCGCCGACCCTGAATATCTGATTGGCGAGCAGATTGAGGCGATTTTCCTCACCCATGCCCATGAGGACCACATCGGTGCCGCCGGATTGCTCTATCGTCGGCTAAACACACGCGCGCCGATGTATGCCACGCCCTTCACGGCAGAACTCCTGCGCGCCAAGCTGATCGAAAACGATCTCGATCCGGCGCCTCTGCTGCAGACGATTGCCCTTGAATCGACGGTTGAAGCTGGTCCGTTCAGCGTGCGCTATCTCACGCTGACCCACTCCATCCCAGAGCCCAACGCCCTGGCTATCACCACGCCGCTTGGCACAATCCTTCATACGGGAGACTGGAAGATTGATCCTGATCCTCAGATCGGTGCGACCACCGATGTCGAGGGCCTTCGCGCCTTGGGCGAGGGCGGCGTTCTGGCTATGGTGTGTGACAGCACGAACGTGTTCGTTGAAGGCGAGGCCGGCAGTGAGGCAACGGTGCGCACCAATCTGGAAAAAGTGATTGCCGCGCAAACGGGCCGCGTCGCTGTTGCCAGCTTTGCGTCGAATGTTGCACGGGTGAAATCGGTGATCGAAGCGGCGGCAGCCTGTGGGCGCTCAGTTGCGCTGGTTGGTCGGTCCATGCACAAAGTCACCGGGGCTGCCAAGGCGGTCGGCATGTTGGCAAACGCGCCCGAATTCGTCAGTGAAGAAGAAGCGGGATACCTGCCGGCCGAGAACGTCCTATACCTTTGTACCGGCAGCCAAGGCGAGGCGCGCGCCGCACTGTCACGCATTGCCCGCGGAGATCATCGAAACGTCTCTCTCAGCGAAGGCGACAGCGTGATTTTCTCGTCGCGCGTCATTCCGGGCAATGAAAAGGGCATCTTTGCCCTGATGAACAATCTCGCCGATGCAGGCGTGCGCGTCATCACCGACCGGATGAGCGCGGAACCCATCCACGTATCAGGCCATCCCTGCCGGGATGAGCTGGCGCGCATGTACGGTTGGGTGCGTCCCCATATCGCCGTGCCGGTCCATGGTGAGCGCCGTCATACGCTAGAGCATGCGCGATACGCATTGGATTTGCAGGTCCCGCTAGCAGCAGCCCCTCGCAATGGCGAGCTGTTGCGTCTCGCGCCAGGCGATCCTGAAATTATCGACGCGGTCCCTGGCGGTCGATTGATGTTGGATGGTGCCCACCTTGTGTCGGCCGAAGCCGGGAGTCTCACGGAACGCAAACGCTTGTCTGAATATGGCTATCTGCAGGTCAGTCTCGTTGTGGACGAAGACGGTAATCTTCTGGATGGGCCCCTGTCGACGGCTCGCGGCCTCAGTGAGCCCGATGGCCGACTTGCCGATGAAAGCCTCGACAAGATGGACGAGGCGGCTGAGGCGGCTTTTGATGGGGTCAAACGGCGAGACCGCGACAATGATGATGCGGTCGAAAAAGCCGTTGGCCGCGCGGTGAAGCGATCGGCTGAGAAGGTCTTTGGGCGCCGCCCATTGATCGATATTACCGTGCTGAGGAGTTAGCCGATGGCAGATGATTTCCAGATTGGCCCGCTGAACCATGTCGGCGTCGCTGTACCCGATATTGAAGCGGCTATGCAAACATATCGCACCCTCTATGGCGCCACCGATATCACCACGCCGTTTGAATTGCCGGCGCAAGGCGTGAAGGTGTGTTTTGTGAATTTGCCCAACAGCCAGATTGAGCTGATAGAGCCACTAGACGAAGCCAGCCCGATCCATAATTTCATCCAGAACAACCCCAAGGGCGGGCAGCACCATGTTTGCTTTGAAGTGCGCGATATTCACGAGGCGGTTGAAGAAATGGGCAAGCGCGGGGCGCGTGTCCTGAATGAACCGCGTATCGGAGCCCATGGCACGCCGATCATCTTTGTTCACCCCAAGGACTCCAATGGCGTCCTAATCGAGTTGATGGAGTCGCCAGACGGTCACGGATAAACCTTGTCAGGTTCATCGGTCGACTTCGTATGAGACAGGGCTAATTTTGTCAGGTAGCTTTGCAAGGAACCCCCAATGACCCTCACCGGCGCCATCGTCTGTTTCGTCATTTTCTGGTGGCTTAGCCTGTTCGTAGTCCTGCCCATCGGTGTGAGGGGTCAATATGAAGATGGTTCCACGGTCGAAGGCACCGAGTCCGGGGCGCCTCAGGATCCCATGATACGCAAAAAGGCGATCTGGGCGACGTGGGGCGCGACAGCTATTACCGTTGCGATATTCATCCTGACGCGTGTGATTGATGTGCAGACTTTGGTGGTCGGAGTGTAAGGCATGTGGGCCCTTAAGTGGATTGCCTCTACACTCGTTGGCATGGTGCTTGGCGTCGTGTCAGCGCTTTGGATGGCCGGGCAGACACAGATAACCCCACCGATTTCATTTCAGGACGTAGAGGTTGAGGGCTGGCATTCCGATTGGACCATCGGATCCGAAGCAGCTGATCTCTATACCCGCGCGTGGGTCGCCCGGCATGGCTTGCTCGCATTGACCAAGCGGGAAGCGGTCTATTTCGTGCGCGCCACCGACGATGACGGACAGCCGCTCAAAGAAGCATGTGACTACCGCGTTTCCGGCGGGGATTTTCCAGCAGAGTGGTGGTCTATCACGATTTATGACCGTGACAGTCGGCTGCCTATGAATGACGGGTGGGCGTTGTCTGTCGACAAGACGGACATTGGCGACAAGGGTGATTGGACGGTGCTTGTGTCCTCCGCAGCCATGGCAGACGGGACCCAATTCATTTCGAGTAAGAACGCTGGTGTATTCGATCTCACGCTCCGGCTTTACCGGCCTAGTGCTGCATTGATCGAAAATCCTGCTAGCAATCTTGTTCCACCATCCATCGAGACCGTGTCGTGTGGAGGCGGGTGATGAAGTGGATGATTGCCTTCGTCGTGTTCTTCGTTTCTGGACTCGCTGCCCATTTCGCCACCCTTCATGCGGTACCGGGGCTGATTATGGAACGGACGATGGCGACCATGGCGAACAACGAGATTCCCTTTCACAGTTTTAGGCTCGCCCCAGCCGTCACACCGCAAAACCAAAGCGTGGTGCGCCCGTCGCCCGACTTGGCGTATTCCCTTTGCCTGTACGATCTGAGCGAGACAGACGGGCTGATCGAACTGCGAGCCGGCGCCTTTGATGGTTACGGATCGATCGCCGTGTTCGACGACCAGACAAACAACATCGCCGCGGTGCGGCTTCCGGCTGGCGAAGAGACGAGCGTGACCTTGGGCAAAGCGTCCTCAGCCGGCATATCCGCCACCTCAGACACCGGCCTCATCCTGATCCGGCGATTAGCATCGACGCCTCAGGCGCGAGCCGCTGTGGAACAAGCTGCTTTGCGCGACGCCTGCGCGCCTACCCCGATCAACTAAAGCTGCTGTGCATAAAAAACCCCCCGACCGATTTTCACGGCCGGGGGCAAAAGCGCGGAAGAGGAAACTACTCTGCGGGAACGAGAGGATCGGAGTTTGACCGGCGTGCGTCTTTCGCTGCCTGCGCGCGGGCTTCCTGCTCATCTAGCCGGTCAAGATAATTGGTGTGCTCGGTGCCCATCGCCCTGTCCCACCAGGTGAAATAGAGCGCGAAATTTCCGCTGCCGCGCTCATGGTGCATGTCGTGGTGAGTGACCGTGGTAAGCCAGCCTAGAACTGGCAGCCGGGCCCAGTGGCGCGGGAACACTTCATAGCCGCAATGACCAAGCGCATTTTTGAAGATCATGATCGTCAGCACGACGTAAAGCGCTGTGCCATGGATAGGGATGATCATTAGAGCCACTGGCACGAAGGCGTAATTCACTGCGGCTTCAAAGGGGTGAAAATTGTAGGCGGTGAACGGAGTAGGGCTGTGCGAGCGGTGATGGGTTAAGTGAAAAAGCTTGTAGAGTTTTGGGTGGTGCATCGCCCGGTGGGTCCAGTAGAAATAGGCATCATGGAAAATGATGAGCAGCGGCATGGAGACCCAGAACCACAGCCAGCCATATTGTGAAATGTCGTCATACTTCTTGAAGACACCGAAATTGCCCGCCTCGAAGACCAGCATGTCCAGCGCGACGAACATCGCCATTGCGAAGAAGGAATTGCGCAACTCCATGCGGATCTGGCGACGCTGCTTGGCAACCGGGATCGCTTTGCGAATGCGCCGGCTCTGGATAAACCGACCAAGGATCACCCAGATCACGAAAAAAGTCGTCAGCGTACCGAGGGCGTAGCGAATGCTCTCACGCTCCAACCCGCCAAGCGCGCGAGGGGCGAGAAAATCGGTGAAAAAGGTGGGGTCCATTTGCGTTTCCTCAGCTCACTCTCAGTGAGGGGAAACAACCAGATCGCCGGGGCTAAAGCTCCGCAGAGGCTGAAAATCGCCGTCAAATTCGAATTTGATGGCGTTCTTTCAAGATTGCGCGGTGGCGTTCAACAGAGCGGAATTGCGAAACTCACTTGGCGTCTTCCCAACCGCGCTTTTAAAGGCGCGGTTGAAGGTCGCCAGTGAGGCATAGCCGGCATCCATGGCGATGGTGAGGATCGGCAGGCGTGCCTTTTCAGGGTCTGACAGGTCGGCTTTCGCATCGCCAAGCCTGTAGTAGTGGTTCAGGAACTCTGAGAAATTGCGATAGCCAAGGCCCTTATTGATGAGAGCACGCAATTGGTGTTCGGGCACTTTAAGGCGTTCCGCCAGCGCGCCGATCGACAGGCCTTGCTCGCGGTAGAGGTTCTCTTCGTCCATGGCGGAAATGAGCCGGGCGTGCGTGACCTGATCGCGAGGATCGATGCTCGGTGTTTCGGTGAGCTTCTCAGTCGACACGCTTTCGAACAGGAAGAATGACGCTGGCATTCTCAAGAACCAAAGCACGGAAAACAGGATCATGGGCAGCGCAACGCCTGAACGTAACACGGCTAGCCAGCGGGGATCGTGTTCATCATGGGTTAGGACAAGATGCACTGTCTCGCCGCCAATGATCACCGCACCTGATACTGCAACGCCAGCTGTAAACCACAGGCGTGTGCGGCGCCGTTCTTCAACCAAATCATCCCGTCGACCGGAAAAAGCCGTCCACAAAAGGTGTGCAAGCACAGAGAAATCAGTGCACCTTTTTAAGGTGATCGCAGCAATTGCACCCGCCTTGAAATCCAGCACACCGCTTAATTCCCAACCGAGCAACCAAGCGAAAGATGCAACGATAACTGCAATGTGAAAACGGCGGAGTTTGAACTGATCATCAAACAGGGACAGCCCGAACAGCCACAACAGCGGCGTGTTGGGGATGTGAATCAGCCAGGCAACCGCTTTGACGCCAAAAGGCAGCCCCATCTCCGCGGGCATTGTGGAGATGAACATTGCCCCAAGGCTGAAGCAGGCGGCGAACGCCAGCTTCCCCTGAAGCAGATGTCGGGTATCGCGAAAGGCCAGAGCCGCCATCAGCACCAGCAGGGTAAAGCATCCGAAACGAAGCGCTGCATCGATCAATAACATGGCCGCAAGCTGTCTGCGGTTTTCAATTTGGGTCAAGGCGAATGAAGGAAACGATCAGGTTCCTTCAAAAATGCTCTGGTCAGCGCTTGGGCACCGGCCTAACACGAGCTGACTAAGTATGGAGCCGCGATCAAAATGCGCCTGTCCCGCTATTTTCTTCCCGTAACCAAAGATACGCCCGCCCAGGCGGAGATTGTCAGTCACCAGCTGATGCTGCGCGCCGGCATGATCCGCCAGGGCAGCGCCGGCATCTATTCCTGGCTGCCGCTGGGCTTCAAGGTGCTTAAGAAGATCGAACAGATCGTTCGTGAAGAGATGAACCGGGCCGGTGCGGTGGAAATGTTGATGCCCACCCTGCAATCGGCCGATCTTTGGCGTGAAAGCGGGCGCTATGATGCTTATGGGCCGGAAATGCTGCGGATCGTCGACCGCCATGAGCGCGACCTTCTTTATGGCCCGACCAATGAAGAGATGATCACGGAAATCTTCCGGACGTATGTGAAAAGCTACAAGCAGCTGCCGATGAATCTCTATCACCAGCAGTGGAAGTTTCGCGATGAGATCCGGCCCCGATTCGGCGTAATGCGTGGGCGCGAGTTCTATATGAAAGACGCCTACAGCTTCGATGTGGATGAGGCCGCTGCGCGCATATCCTATCAGAGGATGTTTGCCGCCTATCTAAACACGTTCGACCGGCTCGGCCTGACTGCGATTCCAATGCAGGCTGATCCGGGTCCTATTGGCGGAGATCTCAGCCACGAGTTCATTATCTTAGCTGAGACTGGGGAAAGCGCGGTGTTCTGTGACAAGGCCCTGCTGGATGTGCCGGCGCCGGGACTCGACTTCGATTTCGACGATAAGGTTGACCTGAAACTGGAGATGGAAAAGCGCACGCAGTATTATGCCGCTACGGAAGAAAAACATGACGAGACCGCCTTTGAGGCGATTGCCGAAGATCAACGCATCGCAGCCCGCGGCATAGAGGTTGGTCACATCTTTTATTTCGGCACAAAATACTCAGAGCCGATGAAAGCCGAAGTACAAACCACCGATGGTGGTCGGACAGAAATCCATGGCGGCAGCTATGGTATCGGCGTGTCGCGCCTGGTCGGCGCGATCATCGAAGCCAGCCATGACGAAAATGGCATAGTCTGGCCCGCCAGCGTTTCACCATTCGACGTTGGCCTTTTGAACCTGCGCGCCAATGATGAAGGCTGCACGACGGCCTGCAATGAGGCCTATGAGCGCCTTCAAAATGCCGGGTTTGATGTCCTTTACGATGATCGTGACGAACGGCCTGGAGGAAAATTCGCGACCATGGATCTGATTGGATTGCCCTGGCAACTTGCCATCGGCCCGCGTGGCCTGAAGGCTGGAACAGTTGAACTCAAACGCCGCATAACAGGTGAAACGGAAGAGATGAGCCTCGATGCGGCCCTCAACAAGCTTACAAAGACGACCTGAGCATGGCATCTCAATCGGCTCCCTTTGGCCCAATGGAAAGGGCGCTTGCCTGGCGATATGTTCGGGCGCGGCGTGAGCATGGTGGCTTGTCCATCACCGCCATTCTTTCTTTTGCTGGAATCGCGCTGGCCGTGTTCGCCCTGATCGCGATCATGTCGATCATGGCGGGCTTCCGGGCGACGCTTCTTGATGCGCTACTGGGTGGGCAACCCCATGTTTATGGCGTTACGATCGACAGGCCGTCCGGCGAAGTTGATCCTCTTATTGACCGTATCGAGGCGGTGCCCGGCGTCACGCGAGTGACGCCCTATCTCGAAAACCAGGTCCTGATTTCAAATGACGGCATTGCGGCCACCGGGGGGCTGGTCAAATCCATCACCAATGAAGAGCTCACCAGCTCCGATTTCCTTCCCGATCAGGGCGAAGCGGCGCTCGCCGCCGGTTTTGGTGAGGGGCGAAACGGCGGCGATGTGATCCTGCTCGGCGCGTTCCTCGCAGCAGATTTGCGCGTGCGTCCAGGCGACAGGGTGAAACTGATTTCGCCGGAAACAAATGCCACACCGTTTGGCGGCACACCGCGCAGCAAGACCTATACGGTTGGCGATGTGTTCAAGACCGGCAGTGTCGAACTCGACAAAGTCTACATTCTTATGCCACTTGAGCAGGGGCAGATCTTTTTCCAGCAACGCGACCGCTACGAATTTCTCGATATCCGCATTGAAGACCCCATGGCCACCGAAGGCGTGATGGAGCGGATCAATGAGGCGGTCGGTGGGTCGCTCTACGTTTTTGATTGGAAGTCACAGCGCGCTCAGTATTTCAACGCCTTGAATGTGGAGCGTAACATGATGCGGATCATTATGTTCTTGCTGATCCTGATTACGGCGCTGAACATTATCACTGGCGTGCTGATGCTGGTGAAAAACAAGACTCGCGACATAGCCATCCTGCGCACCATCGGTGCCTCGCGGGGCGCGATGATGCGCGTTTTTGTAATGATTGGCGCTGCGCTGGGCTTTATTGGCGCTGTTACAGGGCTGAGTCTGGGCGTGCTTTTTGTCGTCAACATTCCCAATATCGAGGCGGGGCTTGCCATGGTCGGGGTGACGATATTCGATCCTGAGACTTATGGCCTGGAGGGCGTGCCCTATCGTCTGTCTGCCTTTGAAGTCGTTGGCTCGACCATCTGGGCGGTTATCGTGTCTGTGCTGGTGACCCTCTGGCCAGCCTGGCGTGGAGCCTCTGTCGATCCGGTCGACGCCTTGAGGTTCGAATAATGAGTGAGGCGATTCTGGAACTGCGCGCGATCAGGCGCACCTTCAAGACCGGTGAGGGTGAGCTGCCAGTCCTGCGAGGAGCCAATTTACGCCTCAACGCAGGTGAACTGGTGGGGTTGGTTGGCCCGTCCGGGTCTGGCAAATCCACCCTATTGCACACTGCGGGCCTGCTCGAAGCGCCAGACAGCGGCGAAGTCTTGCTGGAAGGTGAGGACTGCCTGAAACTGTCAGAGCGCGAGAAGACGGCGCGGCGGCGTGAGAAGCTTGGTTTTGTGTACCAGTTCCATCACCTGTTGCCGGAATTCAACGCGCTGGACAACGTGGCCATGCCTTTGCTGATCGGCGGTGCGCGGCGCAAATCGGCTCATGCGCGCGCGCGCGATCTGCTCGACCAACTCGGCCTCGGAGACCGTATCAAGCACCAGCCGGGGCAATTGTCCGGAGGTGAGCAGCAACGTGTTGCGATTGCCCGTGCGCTGGCGAATGATCCGCGGCTGGTCATAGCCGACGAACCGACTGGCAATCTCGACCCCGGCACAACAGACCGGGTGTTCGCGGCGCTGGTTCGGATGGCTCGCGAAGAAGGCGCAGCGGTGCTTGTGGCGACGCACAATCTCGGCCTGACGCGTGTGATGGACCGGGTCGTGACCCTCGGCGAAGGGCAGGTCATCCCCTATACCCAAGTACCAGTAGAATAGCTCGTCTCCAAATTTCTGTGGAATAGAACGTTAGCGGAACATACGCCTCTTCTCTTTATCGAGCGGCTGTGTAGTCTCCTACTAGCAAAGGAGCGCCCATGTCCGATTCGCCATTCATCCATCTGGCTGTTCGCTCCAGCTATTCCCTGCTTGAAAGTATGATTACGCCGAAGGCGCTGGCGGCATGGGCCGAAGAACACCGCATGCCGGCAGTTGGGATCACCGATCGTAACAATATGTTCGGCGCATTGGAGATTAGTGAAGGGCTCGCCAAGATCGGGGTTCAGCCGATCACCGCCTGCGCGTTCAACGTGGTGGATGATGCGACCGGGCGCGATCGGGAAGGTTGGCTCGTCAATCTCTATGCCCAGAATGATGAGGGGTATCAGCGGCTTATGCACTTGTCGTCACTGGCCTTCTTGGAGCCCGATGACGGTGTCGCGCGGCTGGCGAGGAAGCATCTCTTCGAAGCGACTGACGGTCTGATTGCGCTCACTGGCGGCATCGAAGGTGAAGTTGGTCAATTTGCCTCCAAGGGTAAAGTGGATGATGCGCGGGCCGCGCTCCGGGAACTCGCGGCGGCCTATCCAGAGCGGCTTTATGTCGAGTTGCGGCGCCAGGGCGCTGCTGGAGAAGCGGACGCGGAACCGATCCTTCTGGACCTGGCCTATGAGTTGGGCCTGCCCATCGTCGCAACCCATGATGCCCGGTTTATGGCGGCCGGCGATGCCCACGCCCATGATGCGATGATCTGTATCGCTGGCGGGCGTTACTTGAATGAAGATGATCGACCGCGGGTCGAGCCGACACAGTACCTGAAGTCGGCAGATGAGATGCGTCTCGCCTTCGCGGACCTGCCCGAAGCGCTGGAGACGACAGCGGAAATTGCCCGGCGTTGCGCGGTGCGAAGTGTGACGCGAGCGCCCATCCTGCCAAGCTTTACCCAGGATGGTCGCTCGGAAATCGATGAGTTGTGCGACCAGGCAAAGGCGGGGCTCGAAGGACGATTGGAATCTGCCGATAAACTCTATGCCGAGCGCAAGACTTATTTTGAGCGGCTCGACTATGAGCTGGGGATCATCGAAACGATGGGATTTCCCGGCTACTTCCTGATCGTTTCGGATTTCATCAAATGGGCGAAAGAACAAGGCATCCCAGTAGGGCCGGGCCGGGGCTCTGGCGCAGGTTCGCTGGTGGCCTGGTCATTGTTGATCACCGATCTTGATCCCCTTCGATTTGATTTGCTGTTCGAGCGGTTCTTGAACCCGGAACGGGTATCCATGCCCGACTTCGACATCGATTTCTGCCAGGAACGCCGGGGCGAAGTGATCCGCTATGTCCGTGACAAATATGGGTCCGACACGGTTGCGATGATCATCACGTTTGGCACCTTGCAGGCGAAAGCTGTGGTGCGCGATGTCGGTCGGGTGATGCAAATGCCCTATGGTCAGGTTGACCGGCTTGCCAAGCTTATCCCGTTCAATCCGGCCAAACCCCCGAAGCTGCAGGAAGCCATCGACGACGAACCCAAGTTCGATGAAGAGATCGACGCCGATCCCAATGTGCGTGAATTGCTGGATGTAGCGTTGCAGCTGGAGGGTCTGTACCGCTCGGCGGGCACCCACGCGGCCGGTGTGGTGATTGCCGACCGGCCACTGACCGAGCTGGTGCCGCTCTACGATGATCCGCGCTCGGATCTGCCAGCGACCCAGTTCAATATGAAGTGGGCGGAAAGCGCGGGTCTGGTGAAGTTCGACTTCCTTGGCCTGAAAACGCTGACGGTGATTGAACGCGCGCTCCATTTCATCCGCCGCGACGGGCGCGACGTCGGGCCCGAATGGCTGAGTTTCGACGATCAACCGACATATGAATTGATGGCCACCGGTGACACGCTGGGCGTTTTCCAGCTGGAAGGCGCGGGCATGCGCGACACACTGCGCAAGGTACGCCCCGGTAACATTGAGGATGTGATCGCCATCATTTCGCTCTACCGGCCAGGTCCGATGGATAACATTCCGGTCTATGTCCAGGGCAAGGAAGACCCGTCTTCCATCCGCTATGACCACCCCGACCTCGAACCGATCCTGGAGGCGACCTACGGCGTGCCGGTCTATCAGGAACAGGTGATGCGGATGGCCCAGGAGATCGCCGGCTATAGTCTTGGCGAAGCGGACCTTTTGCGCCGCGCCATGGGTAAGAAGATCGCCGCGGAGATGGACCAGCAGCGTGTGCGGTTTGTCGAAGGTGCGGCCGAGCGCAAGGGCATGGAGGATGGCCTCGCGAACCAAATCTTCGATACGATGGCAAAGTTTGCTGGCTATGGGTTCAACAAATCCCACGCCGCCGCGTATGCCGTCATCGGGTATCACACCGGCTATTTGAAACGTCACTTCCCAACCGAGTTTTTGGCCGCCTCCATGAGCCTGGATCTCCAAAACACTGACAAGCTGGCGGCCTTTTTTCAGGAAGCCAGGCGGCTACGTATCCCGTTGATCGCGCCGGACGTTACGGCCTCAACTGCCGACTTTGACGTGCGCGGCGATGCGATTGTCTACGCGCTCGGCGCGCTAAAGGGCGTTGGCCTTGAAGCCATGCGCCATCTCGCGGCCGTGCGGAAAGACAGCGGTCGCTTTGACAGTCTTCATGATTTTGCCGAACGGGTGGATCCGCGCCAGATCAACAAGAAAGCCTTTGAACAGTTGGCTCGTGCAGGCGCTTTTGATAGCCTTGAGCCCAGCCGGGCGCGGGCGTTGGCATCGGCGCCGGTGCTGGCGAGTGAGGCCACTCGGGCGGCTGAAGACCGCGCGGGCGGGCAGGGCGGCCTGTTTGCCGATGATGCCGCCAGCGTCCGCGCGCCACTTCCGAAGACCAAGGCGTGGAATGGCCAAACCAAGCTGGATGAAGAGTTCAAGGCGATTGGGTTTTACCTATCTGGCCATCCACTCGATGACTTGTTGGACACAATTGACCGCGAAAGAGTCACGCTCACCCATGAGATTGCCGACAAAGCTGAAGACGGCAAACCTCTGGAATTGATTGGGGTCGTGCGGGATCGGTCCGAGCGCCCGGCCCGAAGGGGCGGCAAGTTTGCGTTCGTCACCCTGTCTGATCCAACCGGAGAGGTTGAGTTGATGATCTTTCCCGAAACCCTGGAGCAGACCCGCGACTTGCTTGCCAAAGGATCAGCGGTGTCGATCACCTGCGGCGTCAAACGCTTAGGGGATGAAATCCGCCTGAATGGCGAAGTTGTTCGCCCGATTGAGTCGGCGCGGCTTGCCCGGCGCACGGACGGTTTGCGGGTGCGGCTCGGCCCCGGCGCAGAGGGGGCGGATCTGGCCGCAATTGCCCGCACGCTCGCAGCTCGGCCCGGCGCGCCCCGTGGTGCATTGTTGGTGGAGGTTTCACTTGGCGATGGTCGGGTGGTCGAGATGCGATTACCAGGCACATACCCCACCGATCTCAGCGCTGTGCAAGCCCTGAAATCAGCCTCGGGGGTCGACCAGGTGAAAGCGGCGTGACGAAGGCATTAGGCAGATGGTTGCATTGGTCTGTCAGTTGTGTATAGCCCACCGCCTTAACCCCTGTGCGCGGGCGCATCCGGTGCAGGCAGCCATTCGGCTCGCCCTGTTCCGCCCGTGACGGCCAACCGGATGGAGTAAATCGATGGCCCTACCTGAATTTTCTATGCGTCAGCTTTTGGAATCTGGCGTGCATTTCGGACACCAGACCCACCGCTGGAATCCGAAGATGAAAGCGTACATCTATGGTGAACGCTCCAACATCCACATTCTCGACCTGTCGAAAACCGTGCCCCTGCTGCACCAGGCAATTGTCCAGGTGCGCGACACGGTGGCCAAAGGCGGTCGGGTACTGTTTGTCGGCACCAAGCGCCAGGCCGCAGAACCGATCGCAGAGGCGGCCGAGCGCTGCGCTCAGTATTATATTAACCACCGTTGGCTCGGCGGCACGTTGACCAATTGGGAAACCGTTTCGAACTCGATCAAACGCCTCAAAGAACTCAATGCGATGTTCGAAAGTGGCGGCGGCGAGGGCCTGACCAAGAAAGAGCTTTTGAATCTCGAACGTGAGCGCGAAAAGCTTGACCGCGCCCTTGGCGGGATCGCCAATATGGGTGGTCGTCCAGACCTGATGTTCGTGATCGACACAAACAAGGAAGCCATCGCGGTGAAAGAAGCTCGCAAGCTCGGCATCCCTGTGGCAGCTGTGGTTGACACCAATTGTGACCCGGACACGGTCGACTTTCCGTTCCCTGGCAATGACGACGCGGCGCGCGCCATTTCGCTCTATTGTAACCTAGTGGCCGATGCTGTGCTTGATGGCATGGCGGAGTCCACCGCAGACTTGGGTATCGACCTGGGTGAACTGGAAGACCTTGGTGACCTGACCGAGGCTGACGTGGCTCTTGCTGAAGATGGCGAAGCCACCGGTGAAGCAGCTGCTGAAACCGGCGCGGCGGAGGCTGAAACGCCGGCAGAGCCCACTACATAACCATCCAACTTAATATAACTTTCCAAAGACGAATGGCCTGAAGGACACTGACCATGGCTGAGATCACTGCTGCCCTTGTAAAGAGCCTGCGCGAGAAATCCGGCGCTGGCATGATGGACGCCAAAAAGGCGCTTGTAGAGAGTGATGGCGATATGGAAGCAGCCGTGGACTGGTTGCGCTCAAAGGGCTTGTCAAAAGCCGCGAAGAAATCCGGCCGGACCGCCGCTGACGGGCTGGTTGCAGCTTTGGTGTCGGAAGACGGCAAAACTGGCACGTTGGTTGAGCTGAATGCTGAAACCGATTTTGTTGCTCGCAACCAACAGTTCCAGGCGGCTCTCAAAGGCATCGCCACGGCTGCGCTCGAAACGGATGGCACGGTTGACGCCCTCAAGGCTGCTCCGGCCCCGGAAGGTGAGGGATCGGTTGACGACATGATCACCCGCCTCATTGCGACCGTCGGAGAAAACATGGCGCTTCGGCGTACTGCCCAGATGAAAGCCGATGGTGCCGTGGCATCCTACATCCACAATGTGGAAGCCGATGGCATGGGCAAAGTAGGTGTTCTGGTTGCGCTGAATGGCGAGGGTGACCTGGCAGATGTCGGGCGCAAAGTGGCCATGCACGTGGCTGCGACGATGCCTGCGGCGGCCACTGTCAGCGAGCTGGACCCAACGCTTGTGGACCGCGAGAAATCGGTCCTGACCGAAGAGGCTCGCGCGTCTGGCAAGCCCGATAGCGTGATCGAGAAGATGATTGAAGGGCGGATGCGGAAGTACTTCAAGGACGTTGTGCTTGTCGAACAACCGTTCGTCATGGATCCAGACAAGACGGTCGGTGGGTTCCTGAAAGACAACGGCGCCGAACTGGTTGGATTTGTGCGTTTCGCCCTGGGCGAAGGCATTGACAAAGGCGAGGACGACTTTGCCGCGGAAGTGGCTGCGCTGTCGAAAGGCAGCTGATTCCTGGCTGCGTCACACTTGCACTGCAGCAATCGCCTCGCCGCCGATGACAGGCGGCGGGGAATCCGGTAGGTCAGGGACGATTTTAAATCGGAGCTTTGGCCATGGACGCACCTCAACAAGCTGATGATGAGGCGTTGTCATACAAACGCGTGCTCTTGAAGCTGTCCGGCGAAGCCCTGATGGGCGACATCGACTACGGCATCAACATGGAGACCTGCAGCCGGTTTGCCGAGGAAATTGTCTCGGCAAAGAACCTTGGTGCAGAGATTTGCCTGGTGATTGGCGGCGGCAATATTTTCCGCGGACTAGCTGGCGCCGCGAAGGGCATGGACCGAGCCCAGGCCGACAGCATGGGCATGCTTGCCACTGTGATGAATGCCCTCGCCATGCAAGGCGCGCTGGAAAAGCTCGGTGTCGACACACGCGTGCAATCTGCAATTCCGATGGAGTCGGTTTGCGAGCCGTTTATCCGTCGGCGCGCCATGCGGCACATGGAAAAAGGCCGGATCGTTATCTTTGCGGCCGGCACCGGCAATCCGTTCTTCACCACTGATACGGGCGCGGCCCTGCGCGCAGCGGAAATGGGCTGCGATGCCATGTTAAAGGGCACACAGGTCGACGGCGTCTACAGCGCAGACCCCAAGACGAACGCCGATGCTGTGCGCTATGATACGCTGGAGTACCAGGATGTTCTTGCGCGTAACCTGAAAGTGATGGATTCGTCCGCCGTCAGCCTGATGCGCGACGCAAATATCCCGATTGTAGTGTTTTCCCTTCAGCAGAAAGGTGCGCTTCAGGATGTTCTCAGGGGGCGGGGGACCTATACAGTCATTACAAACCAAAATAGAGCAGCCCAATGAGCTTCGACTTAAAAGATCTGGAACGGCGAATGGATGGCGCGCTAGCGTCGCTCAGCGATGAATTCGCCGGCCTTCGCACCGGCCGAGCATCCGTCAATCTTCTCGATAGTGTTCAGGTGCCGGCCTACGGCTCGACGGTGCCGCTGAACCAAGTCGGGTCGGTGTCTGTGCCGGACTCGCGTATGCTGGCTGTGAACATCTGGGACAAGTCTGTTGTCGGCGCTGCTGACAAGGCCATTCGTGATTCGGGCCTCGGCCTGAATCCGGTTGTGGACGGCACCAATCTGCGGATTCCCATTCCACCGCTCAATGAAGAGCGCCGCCGTGATCTGACCAAGATTGCCGGTAAGTATGCTGAAGCAGCGAAAGTGGCTGTGCGCAATGTGCGACGAGACGGCATGGATACTCTGAAGAAGATGGAAAAGGACGGTGAGATCAGCGAGGACGAGCAGCGCGGCATGTCTGATGACGTTCAAAAGCTCACCGATACCCACATTTCTCGGATCGACGAAGCCCTGAAGGCCAAGGAAGCGGAGATCATGCAGGTCTGATGGCAGAAATGGCCGCAGCTGACCCGGCTGCCCATAGCGGCGGTGAAGGTGTCCCTGCCCATGTGGCAATCATCATGGATGGCAATGGCCGCTGGGCGAAAGCTAGAGGCTTGCCGCGCGGAGCGGGCCATGAGCGCGGTGTCGAAGCGCTACGTCGAACTGTTGAAGCCGCCGGCGATCTTGGGATCCGATATCTGACCGTTTTCTCCTTCTCCACAGAAAACTGGCGCCGTCCAGCAACCGAAGTGAACGCACTTTTTGGCCTGCTCAGAGCTTACATTCGCAGGGACCTGGCCCGGTTGAAGCACGACGGTGTGCGTGTTCGGATCGTTGGAAATCGCGAAACCCTACCCTCAGACATTCTGGAACTCGTTGCACGAGCCGAACGCGAGACGGCGCTCAACACGAACTTTCACCTTACCGTGGCGTTCAACTATGGTGCGCGCGAAGAGTTGGTGCGGGCGATTCAGAGCCTGGCCGATCAGGTGGCGTCAGGCCGCTTGATGGCGCAGCAGATCGATGAGAGCAGCATCTCGGCTGTGCTGGATACCCATGAACTTCCAGATCCTGACCTTTTGATCCGCACCAGCGGAGAGTGCCGTATCTCCAATTTCCTGCTTTGGCAGTGTGCTTATTCCGAGTTGATCTTCATGGATGTGTTGTGGCCGGATTTTGATGCCCATCATTTGCGCACTGCTGTAGAAGAATTTGCAGGCCGCGAGCGGCGTTATGGGGCGGTTCCCGCCAGGGCAAGCTAAATGACGGTTCCGGCCGTTCCCGCGCGCACGCGCAGCGACCTGGCATTGCGGTTGATATCGGCCCTTGTGCTTATCCCTTGCGCGCTTTTTGTAGTGCATCAGGGCGGTTGGTGGCTCGCGTCGGGTTCGGCTGTATTTGCAGCGATTATGGGATTCGAATGGTGCCGGATGAGCGGTCAGGGACCGATGGCCCTGGCAGCAGGGGTGTTGGCCCTTGCAAATTTGTCCTTCATGCTCGTGTTGCAGGGGGTTGTTCCCGTGGCGTGGATTTGCGCTGGACTCGGCGCGTTTGCGATTCTTTTTGGCGCCCTAAACCACCGCACCTTCAGCCTGGCTGTCTTTGGTATGATGTATGCGGGAGGGCTGCCTCTCGCGCTCCAGATCCTGCGCGGCGGGCCCTGGGATGGCCAGTCCGCCGCTCTGATTCTCATGACTATTGTGTGGGCTTCTGATTCGGGCGCCTACTTTGCCGGCCGTGGGTTTGGCGGGCCGGCTTTGTCGAGCGATAGCCCGAATAAAACCTGGAGCGGCGCCTTGGGGGCGGTGATTTGCGCCGTCCTTTCTGGTGCGATTGCGGCCGGATTGATGAATGCCTCACTGTGGCTGTGGCTGGCCTTTGGCGCCGCTATTTCAATCGTTGCTCAGCTTGGCGACCTGGCCGAATCACAGATCAAAAGACGGTTTGGCGTAAAAGATGCGAGTGGCTTTGTGCCGGGCCATGGCGGGGTCATGGACCGGGTCGATGGATTGGGCGCAGTCTGTGTCATTGGCGTAGCCGCGCTTTTGGCAAGCCCGGTTTTTGCGGGCGCTCTCGGATTTTAGGGATTGGAGCCGTGACCGTGAAAACCATCTCCATAATGGGCGCAACGGGCTCAATCGGCACCTCGGCGCGCGCCGTGATCGAGGCAGCCAATTCTGCGTCTAATTCTCCAGTTTTTGCCGTGGATACGGTCGCGGCGAACGCCGATGTCGAAGGGCTGGCGCGCACAGCTAAATCTCTCTCGGCTAAGCTGGCGGTCATTGCCGACGAGTCACGGCTGACAAGCCTTAGAGAAGCGCTTGCGGACACCGACATTGAAGTTGCTGCGGGCGACTCTGCCATCATTGAAGCCGCAACCCGACCTTGCGACAAACTTTTGGCGGCGATCTCCGGAGCGGCAGGCCTTGCTTCGACGCTGGCAGCGGTGGAGACAGGAACGACCGTCGCGCTGGCCAACAAAGAGAGCATCGTTTGCGCCGGCGCTTTGATTCTCTCTGCGGCCGAAAAATCTGGTGCGCGAATCCTGCCCGTCGACAGCGAGCACAATGCGATATTCCAAGTGCTCACCGATCAGCGGGCCGTGGAGAAACTGACGATCACCGCCTCTGGCGGGCCGTTCCGTTCCACCAGCCTTGAAGCGCTCAAAACCGCCACGCCCGACGCGGCAAAAGCCCATCCCAATTGGGATATGGGCCTGAAGAACTCCATCGATAGCGCCACACTTATGAACAAGGCGCTGGAGTTTATCGAAGCGGCATATCTGTTTGATCTGCCCGAGACGCAGATCGATGTGGTGGTCCACCCGCAATCCATCGTCCACGGCATGGCGCATTTCGTGGACGGTTCCGTTCTGGCGCAACTGGGCATGCCAGACATGCGCACGCCCATCGCCCATGCACTGGCCTGGCCAAGCCGCGTGGCGACCGATGTGGAGCGGTTGGACCTCACACATATTGGCCATCTGGACTTTGAACCCGTTGATACAACTCGCTTTCCTGCCGTTGGCTATGCGCGGGCCGCCTGTCGGATGGGCAATGCTGCAGCGACAGTATTAAATAGCGCTAATGAAGTCGCCGTAGCTGCGTTTGTGGCGCGCACCTGCGGATTTCTCGACATAAGCTGGGTTGTCGGGGAAATGTTGGAGCGTTTTCCAAACACGAATTTTGCAGGTCTGCCGTGTCTGTCTCTGGAAGAGATCGATTACCTTGATAAAAGGACTCGAGAAGACGCAGCAGATCTGTTGAAGCGCGCACCAAGTCGCGCAGGGAGTTGAGCATTTGATTGAAATTCTGGGCCAACTCGTTCTGTTTGTGACGTCCCTATCGGTTGTGTTGGGGATCGTCGTCCTGATCCATGAGCTTGGCCACTATAGCGCGGGGCGGTTTTTCGGTGCCGCTGTTGAGTCTTTCTCGATGGGATTTGGTAAATCAATAGCCGAGCGCACCGATCGCCGCGGCACACGTTGGCGCCTGAATTGGATTCCACTGGGCGGGTTCGTTAAGTTTGTCGGCGAGGCTCAAGGTCCGCGCGACGTTGGGCAGAACGAGCAAGGGCCGACCGGAAAGCCCTATAACGATCTCAATCCATGGCAGCGCATCGTCGTGTCGCTTGCCGGGCCGATAGCAAATTTTCTACTCGCGATCCTCCTGTTCACTGCAATTTTGTGGGCCAATGGCAGTGCGCGCGAGCGTGTGGTCATCGAAAGCGTTGCCGTAGACGGTCCTGCCGCCGAAGCTGGTTTTGAGACCGGTGACATTGTCGTAGCGATCGAAGGCAAGGCCATTCAGAACAGCGTGGATTTCATGCTGCCGATCCAGCTCGGCGCCAATGATCCCTTAGCGGTCGAGGTTGAGCGCGACGGCTCGCCAGTCTCGCTGGTCGTGACACCGCAGCACCAGGTTCGTGACAATGGCCTGGGCCAGCAGCAGCCTTTAGGAACCATAGGCGTGGCATTCGGACGGGTTGCAGCAGAGCGGCAAACCTACGGGCCTGTTGGTGCATTGGTCGCCGGCACGGCGCGAACGGGCGATACGATTGATATGACGGTCGACATGATTGTTCGCATGGTCACTGGGAAGGAAGCGCTTTCCAATCTGTCAGGGCCTGTTGGGATTGCCGATGTCAGCCGACGTGTTGTCAATCGCACCATGGCGATAGAGCAGGTGAGTCTCTCGCGCCGGGTGGTTTCGCTGTTCTGGACTGCAGTTCAATTGTGCGCTCTTGTGTCTGTGGGCATTGGTCTGTTTAACCTGCTCCCGCTGCCTATTCTGGACGGCGGACACGTGGTCTTCCACCTCTATGAAGCTGTCACCGGCAAGGCGCTGCCCGAGAAAATACAGGAAGGTGCGCTGACAGTCGGCTTCTTCCTGCTTATAGGGCTGTTTGTGGTGGTTACCTTCGGGGACATCTTGGAGACCGGCGTGATCGGGACCACCGGTAATTAGTTGGCCTATTGAGCCGAAAGTGACGAGGTCGTTGAAGATGCGTTCTTTTCTGTCTGCGACAGCCATGGCTGCTGCGCTAGTGCTGGGGCCGTCGGTCACAGATCTTAGCTCAGCGTCCGCCCAGGAAGATCTGTTCGCAGGCGATATCCGGTCTGTCGTGGTCGAAGGCAACCAGCGCATCGAGGCGCGCACGGTGCAGTCTTACCTGCTGCTTGAGGCCGGTGACCCGTTCGATCCCGAGCGTATCGATCTCAGTCTGAAAACGCTTTTTGCCACCGGCCTCTTTGCCGATGTGGCAATTGACCGCCGCGGCCCTGACCTTGTGGTGCGTGTCGTTGAAAACCCGATTATCAACCGGGTGATTTTTGAGGGAAATCGCGCGCTGGATGACGACAAGTTCCGCGAGGAAATTCAGGCTGCCCCGCGCGGGATCTTCACCGCGGCCCGCGTGCAATCCGACGTTCAGCGTATGTTGGAGCTTTATCGCCAGTCCGGCCGGTTCTCTGCTCGTGTGGAGCCGGAGTACAAACCGCTCAACCAGAACCGCGTGGACCTGATCTTCAAGGTGACCGAAGGCCCCGTCACCGGCGTGCGGTCTATCAACTTCATCGGGAACGAAGAATACGGTGACCGCCGCCTGCGCGATGAGATTGTCACCAAACAATCCCGTTGGTGGCGTTTCTTCTCGTCGAACGACAATTATGATCCAGGCCGTCTGGAATTCGACCGGGAAACCCTTCGCCAGTACTACCAGAACAATGGCTATTATGATTTCCAGGTCACCTCCGCTGTGGCCGAACTCACCCCGGATCAGGAAGATTTCTACATAACCTTCACGGTGGATGAGGGCGACCAGTATGATTTTGGTGAGATCAAAGTTGAAACAGCCCTTGAGAAGCTGAGCGAAGATGGTCTGCGCCGCGCAGTGAACATTCAAGAAGGCGATCTTTACCGAGGTGACCGGATCGAGGATGCCATCGACACGCTGACCTTTGCGGCTGGTGTCGCAGGCTATGCTTTCGTCGACATCCGCCCTCGGATTGAGGCCGATCCGACCACGAACAAGGTCAATGTCACCTTTGCGATTGACGAAGGACCACGAGTTTACATCGAACGCATTAACATCGTTGGAAACACCCGGACTCTTGACCGGGTGATCCGCCGCGAGCTTCGCATTACCGAAGGCGATGCCTTCAACCGAATATTGCTGGACCGGTCACGCAACCGTATCCGCGCCCTCGGCTTCTTCAGCGACGTCACCGTGACTGAAGAGCCTGGAACGCAGCCGGACCGTACGGCTGTAAATGTACAAGTCGAAGAGCAGCCGACTGGAGAGCTGTCGTTCGCCGCTGGTTTTTCCTCCGTCGATGCGTTCCTGCTTGATGTCTCCGTGACCCAGCGAAACCTTCGCGGTACGGGACAATCCTTCGTCGGTCGTGTCTCTGCCTCCAGCCGAACGCAATTTGTAGATGTACGCTTTACCGAACCGCGTTTTCTTGATCGCAACCTTGCAGCAGGTATCGATATCTTCGCCAACCGGTCTGATTTCCTCGATGAATCGAACTTTGAGAACACGACCTATGGTGCGGGTTTGCGGTTTGGGTTCCCGCTCACCGAGCGCTCCAGCCTTGGCCTGCGGTATCGTCTCCAATCGGATGAAATCAATGTCGATGACGATGTCATCGTGATTGAAACCGACACCGGCTTTCAGGCGACCGAAACCAACGATAATGGTACGCCAACGGATACATCTGATGACTTCCTGCAACTGGTTCCCAATGAGAACCCTTTACCGGCTGGCACGCAGGCGGTGAACATCTGTGATGAGGCCGTGTCGGTGACGATCCAGCCATCACTTTGCGACAGCGAGCGCGCCGATATTTCGTCCATCCTTGGCTACACCCTGCAATGGGACCGTCGCAACGACCCGTTCACGCCCACCCGTGGCTTTGACATGTCCCTCAGCCAGGACCTGGCCGGTCTCGGCGGCGATGTCCGGTATCTGAGGACAGAGGCGACCGGCGCCTGGTATCGCGGTCTGCCGTGGAATTTCCGCCTTTCGACACGCCTTTCGGCTGGCTATGTGGTGCCCTTTGGCGACGAAGATGAAGGCGTGCGGATCAACAATCGGTTCTTCCGCGGCGGCAGCAGTTTCCGGGGCTTCGACGTTGCCGGAATCGGGCCACGCGAGATTGACCGCGTCTTCGACTCGAATGGCGAAGTGGTGGATCAACGCAGCGGTCGCTCACTTGGCGGTAACGTTTTCTATCAAGGCACTGTCGAACTCGCCCTTCCAACCATCGTACCTGCAGAATATGGCGTGCGCACCGCGCTCTTCACCGAGATTGGTTCGCTGGGCACTTTGGAAAGTGTCGACATTGACGACCCGATCTTCTTCACTGACACCAGCACAGGCACAGCCCTTGATGCAGTGCGGTTCATCGAAGACGAGCTTACAATGCGCGCAACAGCCGGCCTTAGCGTGTTCTGGGATTCACCGTTCGGACCGATCCGGTTCGACTTCTCCCAAATCCTGCGGAAGGAAGACTATGACCGCACAGAAACCTTCCGCTTCTCCACCTCAACGCGGTTCTAGCCCCCGAGGAGTTCCTCCTATGACCACATTCAAATCCTTATGGACAGCGATCGCTCTGATCCTTGTCTCCGGGCTCGCGGCCGCACCGGCCTTGGCTCAAAAAGTTATCGTCGTGAACCAGGAACGTGTCTTGGTTGAAAGTGCTGCTGGCATAGACATGGCAACGAAACTGACCGGCATTGCTGATCAAATGAGCCGCGAGCTTGAACCGAATGCCACCCAGCTGCAAACGCTTGGCGACACGCTCAGCGCTCGTACGGCAAACATGTCCGTCGAGGCACAGCGCGCCGACGCGGGCATTATGGCCCAACGTCAGGATTACACCGAAAAGCTCAACGCGTTGGGCCGCGAAGACCAGCGCCGACAGGTCGAGCTGGCGCAAACCCAGGAACGTGCTCTGATTGCGTTCGGAACAGCCCTTAAGCCGGTTCTTGAACAAGTCATGGCCGAACGTGGCGCTGAGGTTCTGCTTAGCGAAAACGAGGGCGTAATTCTGGCTACCGGCGCTGCGGATGTCACCGATCTTGTAATTTCCAAGATGAATTCCAGCGCTCCGACAATACAAGTGGTACGTGTGCGCTTGCCGGACCAGCCTCAACAGCAGTAAGACTGGCACGTTCCAAAAGGAGATCCGCGTGCCTATTGATCCTCGTTTTTATGCGTCTGAAGGGGCTGTGACGCTGAAACGCTGGGCCGAATTGGGTGATGCGGAGCTGATAGGTGATCCTAACGTCGAAGTGACAGGTATCGCCTCCGCGTCTGATGCGGCGCCGGGCGAGGTCTGTTTCTTTGAAGGGCGGATGAAGGATATGTCGTCCATAAGCGCGGCGTCGTCCGCGTGTCTTATCAAGCCGGAACTCGCCGAACACTTGCCAGATGGTGTAGCAGGGCTGGTTCATGAGTACCCACGCCTTGTCCATGCGGAAGTCTCAGAGACTCTGTTCCAGCGGCTGCGTCTTGATGCAGGCGCACCGCCCATCCATCCAATGGCTGCAGTCGACGACACGGTGGTGATGGAACCCGGTGTAGTGATAGGCGCTGGCGCATCCATCGGGGAGGGCGCCCGCCTTGGTGCGTATTGTGTGATCGGTCCGGGCGTTCAGATTGGCCGGGGCTGCGATATCGGGGCCCACACCAGCGTTCAGTGCGCCCTTATCGGCGACCATGTGAAACTTGCCGCCGGAGTGCGGGTTGGTGAGACCGGGTTCGGCGTCATCGGCGGCCCTTACGGTGCGGAAGATCAACCTCATTTTGGCCGCGTGATCTTGCAAGATCACGTCACTGTTGGCGCAAACACGACCATCGATCGCGGCGTGTTCGGTGACACGGTCGTAGGCGAGAGGTCCCGAATGGATAACCTCTGCCAGATTGCTCACAATGTTCAGATTGGTCGTTCGGTTGTGATCGCAGCCTATGGCGGAATTTCAGGCAGCGTGACAATCGGTGATGGCGCCCAGCTTGGCGGGCGTGCCGGCGTGGCTGACCATGTGCGCATCGGGGTTGGATCGCTACTGGCCGCCGGGTCTGGCGTGTTCCGAGATATTCCCGATGGTGAGACCTGGGGCGGAACCCCTGCAAGACCGATCCGTGATTATATGCGCGAGACCGCATGGGTTGCGAAAGCCACGAGAGAGCGGAAATCGAAACCTTGACGACGACAATCCATCCAAGCGCTGTGGTCCACGATGGTGCTGAACTCGGCACTGGCGTGGAAATCGGGCCGTTTTGCGAGGTGAGCTCCCATGCTAAGATCGGCGATGGTGTGCGCATGCACGGTCGCTCCACAATTATGGGCGCCACAGTAGTGGGCGAAGGCTGCGAACTGTTTCCCGGATCCGTGCTGGGTGGTCGAGCCCAAAGCCTCGGCAGCCGGGATGATCCTCAATACGGATTGGTCGTCGGCGCGCGAACCATATTCCGCGAAGGCTCATCGGCCAATGCAGGAAGCAGCGGCGGCGACGGGGTGACACGCGTTGGATCGGATTGTTACTTCATGACCAACACACATGCCGGGCATGACTGCCAGGTCGGTGACAAATGTGTGTTCGCGAACAATGTAGCCTTCGGCGGCCACAGCGTGGTTGGAGACCAGGTTTGGGCTGGTGGCGGCGCAATCATCCATCAGTTTACCCAAGTCGGAGATCACGCTTTCATTGGCGGAGGCGCGATTGTGGTCGGGGATGTCTTGCCCTTTGCGATGGTGGCAGGAAACCGAGCGAGCCTCGCCGGCGTCAACATCAATGGCCTGAAACGCCGTGGCTTCAGCCGCGATGAGATGAAGGCCATCCGAGCTGTGATCAAAACGCTTTATTCTGGCGATGGCGCATTTTCCGATCGTGTGCAGACCTTTCGTGAAACGCTGGATCCGGACTCGCCACAGGCCAAAATCATCGAATTTATAGACCGGCCATCGCGGTCCAGGCCGCTCTGCACGCCTGAATGACGGTGTCCGCGCCTCTTGGAGTGGTGGCTGGGACAGGCAATTTGCCGGTGCGAGTCGTTGAAGCCGCGCGTGCGCAGGGCCAGGATGTCCATGTTATCCGCATCCTCGGGTTTGAAGAACCGCTTCTGTCGGAATGTCCAGGCGAAGTGTTAAGCCTTGGCGAGCTTGGCCACATGCTGAAATCGCTGAAGGCGGCGGGCTGTAAAGAGCTTGTCTTTGCCGGGAAGGTGAGCCGTCCCGACTTTGCCAGCCTGAAACTCGATTGGCGTGCCACGCGGCTGTTGCCCAAGGTGATGAAGGCGGCGCGCCAGGGTGATGATGCTCTGCTTCAGGTGCTGCTTGAGTTCTTTTCCAAGGAAGGGTTCGTGATCCGCGGCGCTGAAGAAGTGGCGGGTATCCTGACCGCGCCATCTGGATTGATCGCTGGCCCCATGCCGAGCGAGGCCGCGATGGCAGACATTCGAAGGGGCCGGGATGTAGCGGTAAACATTGGCCGGCTAGATATCGGCCAGGGCTGTGTGGTGTGCGACGGGTTAGTGCTTGCCGTTGAAGCCCAGGAAGGTACCGACAAGATGCTTGAGCGATGTGCGGCGCTACCAGCAGATGTGCGCGGCACTCAAGACGCGCCGCGCGGTGTTTTGGTGAAGGTGCCCAAGCCCATGCAGAACACAAAGATTGATCTGCCAACGCTGGGGGTCTCGACACTACAGCGCGTCCGTGCGGCAGGCCTTGCCGGTGTCGCCTTTGAAGGCGGCCGCGCGCTGCTGATCGACCGGGAAGATATGGAAGCCTTCTGCATCGCTGAGGGCGTGTTCCTTTATGGCCTGGATGCCCTGCCGTGAAACTTCATCTCACCGCGACTGAGCCTTCAGGCGACCTGCTGGGCCGCGAAGTTATAGACGTTCTACGTACCCGCA
>JBCCAA010000055.1:0-18652 GCA_039815055.1 Pseudomonadota bacterium
ATCGTTATGGCCTGGGCCGGGCAAACCGCTTCACACAGCTTGCAAGCAATGCAGCGTTCTTCGCCATTGGCATAGCGGCGCAGGGCATGTTCGCCGCGAAAGCGCGGGCTGAGCGGGTTTTTCTCGAACGGATAGTTTACCGTGGCTTTGCGGCGCCCCATTTCTCGCAGCGCCAACCAGAAGGCCCCTAGAAAATCAGTGAGGAATATCCCGCGCAGGGTCTGGGCAACACTCATGCCTGCACTCCCGTATACACAACAAATCCGGAAACGATAATCACCGCGGCGAGCGAGGTTGGAAGGAAGATTTTCCAGCCCAGCCGCATCAGCTGATCATAACGATAACGCGGCACCATGGCTTTCACGATGGAAAACAGGAAGAAGCAAAACAGCATCTTGAGTGAGAACCAGGCCAGGCCCCACAGCTGCATCATCAACACAGGCCAATCAGACTCGTTCAAGCCTAACGGATCATGCCAGCCGCCCAGGAACAGCACCGTCATCATCGCGCACATCAGCATGATGTTGAGATATTCGCCGAGCATGAAGAGCAAATATGGCGTGGAGCTGTATTCGACCTGATACCCCGCAACCAGTTCGGATTCGGCCTCCGGAAGGTCAAAAGGCGGACGATTCGTCTCTGCCAGCGCCGAAATGAAGAAGATCACGAACATCGGGAACATGACCACAATGAGCGGAAAATGGTCGAGCGCGAAGGCGTGCCAGGTCCAGAAGGCCCCGGCCTGTGCGTTGACGATATCCGTCAAATTCATCGATCCCACCAGCAGGATCACCGTGACGATCACAAAGCCAATCGACACTTCGTAAGACACCATCTGCGCCGCCGAACGCAGTGATCCGAGGAACGGATACTTCGAGTTCGAGGCCCAGCCGCCCATGATGATGCCGTACACACCAAGCGAGCTAATCGCAAACAGGTACAAAATCCCGACATTCAGATCTGCAATTACCCATCCGGGCGCCACCGGAATCACCACCCATGCAACGAAAGCAAGGGTCGTCGTAAGAATGGGCGCGAGCAGGAACACCGTCTTGTTCGCTCCGGCCGGTATTATGATTTCCTTGACCAGGAACTTTCCGAAATCAGCAAAGGACTGAAGCAGGCCAAACGGGCCAACCACGTTCGGACCCTTGCGCATCATCACTGCGGCCCAGACTTTCCGGTCCATCAGCAGAATGAAGGCGAGCGTGATCAACAAGACGACCATGAACAGGCCGATCTGGCCGATCACAATCAAAGAGCCCCAGAGGACGCCGTTCTGTTCAATAAAACCGCTCATCGGGGCCTCGCCTACTCCGCCGCCACGGGCGTTTCAAGGCCGCGTTTCTGGATCGAACATTCCGCAAGTGTCTTCGACGCGCGTGCGATGGGGTTTGTCAGGTAGAAATCGCTGATCACGGGCGCAAATGCCGCATCGGACAAGACACCGGCAGCGTCCAATCGGACTTTCAACGACTCTGCGCCCGCTGCACCTGGGGCAAAGCCAAAGCCGCGAAATACCGAGCTTTCGTCGCTGCGCAAAAGCTGGCGAACAGATTCGGCTTCATCATAGGGCAAGGTTTTGCCCATCACGTCAGACAGCGCCCTGAAGATAGCCCAGCCTTCTTTCGCCTCGCCCTTGGGCTGGACGGCTCTGGCTGTCATTTGCACGCGCCCCTCTGTGTTCACATACGTGGCCGCCATTTCGGAATAAGCTGCAGCAGGCAGAATGATGTCAGCGCGGCTGGCGCCCGCATCACCGTGACTGCCGACATACACAACCGAGGTGGTCAAAGGAATGCCGGCCAGATCAACCTCATCGGCGCCAAGTAAAACCAGCGTATCCACCGCGCCGGAAAGCATGGCGGCAGTGTCCGCGCCACCCTCACCCGGCACAAAGCCCACATCCAGCGCGCCGACACGACCCGCTGCAGTGTGGAGGACGCCAAATCCGGCCCAATCGTCTTGAATAGCGCCGATTTCGAGCGCAAGATCATGTGCAGATTTGAGACTAGCGGCGCCATCTTCGCGGCACAGGGCGCCTTCACCGACGACGATCATCGGACGTTTTGCATCTTTCAGTGTTTTGAAAAACTCGGTTCCGGACACCTGTCCGAGGCTTGCTGCACACGCGCCCAGAAAGGTGTAATCATAGGTGAGATCGACTTGTTCACCGATAACTCCGACCTCGAGACCATTCCAGAGCCAGGCCTTGCGCAGGCGCGCATTCCAGACCGCCGCTTCAACGCGTGGGTTCGCGCCGATCAGCAGAACGGCATCGGCCTCTTCCGCACCCATCAGCGTCGGGTTCAAGATGTAGCGCTCGCGAACGCCATCCACGCCATATTGCGCGCCAGCCGGGCGACAATCGGTGTTCTGGATGCCAAGCGAACGAGCCAAGTCAAGCGCCGCCTTGGCTTGCTCGACCTCAACCAGGTCTCCAGCGATGAATCCGGCCTTTTCGGGCGTGGAAAGCGCCGATTTCACGGCCTCAAACGCGTCTTCCCAGCTCGCCGGGGTGAGTTTGCCGTCGCGACGCACATACGGCTGGTCCAGACGCTGGCGCTGTAGCCCATCCCACACAAAGCGGGATTTATCCGAAAGCCACTCTTCATTCACTTCTTCATTCAGTTGCGGCATGATCCGCAACACGGCATCACCCTTGGCATCCACGCGAATGGCCGCGCCCATGGCATCCATCACATCAATCGAGTTGGTCTTGCGCAGCTCCCATGGGCGCGCATTGAAGGCGTAGGGCTTGGACGTCAGGGCGCCGACCGGGCACAGATCGATCACATTGCCGCTGAGTTCGCTTTCGAGACTTTTCTCGAGATAGGTCGTGATCTCGGCATCCTCGCCGCGCGAAATCATACCGATCTCTTCAACGCCGGCCACTTCAGCGGCAAAACGGACACAGCGCGTGCACTGGATACAGCGCGTCATGATCGTCTTGACCAGCGGGCCCATATTCTTGTCTTCCACCGCGCGCTTATTTTCTTCAAACCGCGAGCCGGACCGTCCATAGGCCATGGCCTGATCCTGCAGGTCGCATTCCCCGCCCTGGTCACAGATCGGGCAGTCGAGCGGGTGGTTAATGAGCAGGAACTCCATCACGCCCTCGCGGGCCTTCTGGACATAGTCCCCCTTGGTGCGGATGTTTGGCGCGCTGCCATCCCGGTTGGGGCGCATTTCGCCCACGGTCTGGGCGCAGGAGGCAATCGGCTTCGGCGCACCCTCCCACTCCACCAGGCACATACGGCAATTTCCGGCGACTGACAGCCGTTCATGGTAACAGAAGCGTGGAATCTCGGCACCCGCCTCCTCACACGCCTGCATCAGCGTGTAACCGCGTGGCACCTCTATATCTTGGCCATCAATGTTCAGTTTGAAAGTGTCAGTCATGGTCTACTCCGCCGCCACCGGTGTGCAGCCCTTGGTTTTGTAGAGTTCGGCTTCGGCCAGATACTTCCAGCCAAAAGCCTGATCGCTGTCGCCATGAGTTCGCAGATGATCAAGGCGCTCAAGGGCCTCATCCAGTGTCGGGCGATATCCTACAGGCACCCACCACATCACGAAATGCATTTCTACCAGCACCTCAAACCACTCATGGCGACGCTCGTAGAAACTGCGATGCACCGTGTTCCAGACGAAATTCTCCAGCGTTTCGACACTCTCCCAAACTGTCAAATTGGAAACATGGAGTGGATCGTTTCCTATCTTCGTTTCAGTGTTTCCCGTTCCTGGCTCACCAGAACCTTCCATCATCCACACGAAGCCTTGCATGCGTTTGCCGAGCACGTTGATGGTGTCCAACGCATCCATAAAGTCCCGAACACGTGGATCGTCCGTCGGCGCCAGAAGGCGCCCGACATTGAGCTCGGCGAGATGCATCTGATCGGACATAGCCTTACTCCGCTGCAACGACGTGACCCTGCACCAAGGCGCGGGGCTGGCGATAATCATTGATGCGTTGTTCGATCTCGGGGCGGAAGTGGCGGATGAGGCCCTGGATCGGCCAGGCGGCCGCATCGCCAAGGGCACAAATCGTGTGGCCTTCCACCTGTTTCGTCACGCCGAGCAACATGTCGATGTCTTCATGGCGGGCATCACCGATGGCCATTTTCTCAACTACGCGCCACATCCAGCCCGTGCCTTCCCGGCAGGGTGTACACTGGCCACAGCTTTCATGCTTGTAGAAGTAAGCGATGCGGGCAATCGCCTTGATTAGGTCTGTGTCCTTGTCCATGACGATGACCGCCGCCGTGCCGAGGCCGGATTTCAGGTCGCGCAGCGTGTCGAAATCCATGGCCGCATCCATGATCTGCTCAGCCGGGACCATGGGCACCGATGACCCGCCGGGGATCACGGCCTTGAGATTGTCCCAGCCGCCGCGAATGCCGCCGTAATGGGTCTCGATCAGATCACGAAATGAGATCGACATCTCTTCTTCTACATTGCACGGCGTGTTTACATGGCCGGAGATGCAAAACAGCTTCGTGCCCGTATTGTTGGGCGCGCCAAAGCCGGCAAACCACTCGGCCCCGCGACGCAGGATGGTCGGCACCACGGCGATGGATTCGACATTGTTCACCGTGGTCGGACAGCCATAAAGGCCGGCATTGGCCGGGAATGGCGGCTTCAGGCGCGGCTGACCCTTTTTCCCTTCAAGACTTTCGAGCAGCGCGGTTTCCTCGCCGCAGATATAAGCGCCGGCGCCATGATGGACGTAGATATCGAAATCCCATCCATTCACGTTGTCCTTGCCGATCAGCTTGGCCTCATAGGCCTCCTTGACGGCGGCCTCCAGGGCATGGCGTTCGGCGATATACTCCCCGCGCAGATAGACATAGCATTTGTGAGCGCGCATGGCCCGGCTAGCGACCATGCAGCCCTCGATCAGCAAATGTGGATCGTGGCGCATGATTTCCCGGTCCTTACACGTGCCGGGCTCGGATTCATCGGCGTTCACAACCAGATAATGAGGCCGCTCGCCCACCTCTTTCGGCATAAACGTCCACTTCAAACCCGTCGGAAAGCCCGCACCGCCGCGCCCACGCAGACCAGACGCCTTGATCTGATCGCAGAGCCATGCCGGTTCCTGGGCCAGCATATCTCGCACCAAGTGCCAGGCGCCACGCTGCTTGGCCGCTTCTAGGCCAGGCGAATGGCGACCATAGAGGTTGGTGAAGATGCGATCTTTATCCTGCAGCATTCGCCTAGTTTCCCAATTGATTGAGACGCATGAAACTCATCGCCGAGATTGCGCCCGCCAGAACAAGCACGACAATCACGGGCATCCATCGCCCAGTCATGATACCAACGCCCAGCGCGCCTACAGCGATGATCACTTCAATCACGATGATGGTGATCAACGCACCTCGACCCGCAATGCCTGTGCTCTTAGTCATCGCCGTCATCCTTTGACGACTCTACGTCACCGGCATCCACGCGTTTCGAAAACTCAGTTTCAGCGCCGGTTGCTAACAATTTGGCCTGGGCAATCCACTCTTCTCGTTCGATCCGGCCTGGAAAGCTGAGATAGCCTTCGACCCATTCGACGTTGTCCGGTGTCCAGGCCGCAATCTGGGTAAGCTTGAATATGCCAAGCGCGTTGAGTTGGTCTTCGTTTTTCGGACCAACGCCTTTGATCCGTTTCAGGTCTTCACCTTCACCTTCAGCCACCTCAACAGCGGCAGGCCGCGCGCCGGCAATCTCTGGCTCAGCAGGCTTTTCAGGCAGCGTAACCGGCGTGGGCGCTGATTCAGCATCAGACTTAGCCTCGATTCCAGGCAGGTTCGGAAGGCTGGCAACAGCTATGCGTCCACCATCAAACAAGGCTGGCTCACTCAACACCTCGGTACCACCTTCAGGGGCGGAGAAAACGCGATCAACCTGTGGACCGGGCTCAACCGCAGCGCCGTGCTGCAGCCTGTCGATAGTCTCACCGAGACTTGAGGGCGTCAGATCCTCAAAATAGTCGTCATTGATCTGGACCATCGGCGCATTCACACACGCGCCGAGGCATTCCACTTCTTCCCAGGACAGCTTCCCATCATCGGTGACGGCGAATTTCTTGCCAATCTTTGACGCGCAGACTTCTTTGAGATCATTGGCGCCGCGCAACATGCAAGGCGTCGTGCCGCACAGCTGGATGTGGTGTTTACCCACCGGCTTCAGACGGAACATCGTGTAGAAAGTCGCGACCTCGTAGACGCGGATGTACGGCATCTCCAGCCGGTCGGCGACTTCGCGCATGGCTGGCTCTGACAGCCAGCCCTCATTGTCTTTCTGGGCCAGCCAAAGCAGCGGGATCACCGCCGATTGTTGGCGGTCTGCGGGATACTTTCCGCGCCAGAACGCAATCATGTCTTCTGTTTCCGGCTTGAAGGTGAACGCTTCGCCTCCGGCCTCAATATCAAATCTGCGCAGGGCCATTAGCGATCAATCTCCCCGAACACGATGTCCAGGGTTCCGAGGATCGCCGAGACGTCGGCCAGCATGTGGCCCTTGCAGAGGTGGTCCATGGCCTGGAGGTGCGGATAGCCCGGCGCGCGGATTTTGGCGCGGTAAGGCCGGTTGGTCCCATCGGCGACCAGATATACGCCGAACTCGCCCTTCGGCGCCTCGATGGCCGCATAAATCTCGCCAGCCGGCACGTGGAATCCCTCAGTATAGAGCTTGAAATGATGTATCAGCGCTTCCATCGAGCGCTTCATTTCAGCCCGGCGCGGCGGTGCCACTTTCGAGCCATCCATCAACACAGGCTTGCCGCGCATTTCCTCGGAATTGAGCCGGGCAATACACTGCTTCATGATGACGACCGATTGCAGCATCTCATCCATGCGACACACATAGCGGTCATAATTATCGCCATTCACGCCGACGGGCACTTTGAACTCAAGCTCGTCATAGCACTCATAGGGCTGCGAACGGCGCAGGTCCCAGGCCAGGCCAGAGCCGCGCGCCATGACACCGGAAAAGCCCCATTGCTTGATCATCCGCTCGTTAACCACGCCAATATCGACGTTTCGCTGTTTGAAAATACGGTTCTCGGTGATCAGGCCTTCGATCCGCTCCTGGAATTTCGGGTAGCTGTCGCACCAGGCTTCGATGTCATCCAGTAGGTTCTGGGGTAAATCCTGGTGCACACCGCCGGGCCGAAAATAGGCTGCATGCATGCGTGAGCCAGACGCGCGCTCATAGAACACCACCAGCTTTTCGCGCTCTTCAAAACCCCACGTGATTGGAGTCAACGCGCCGACATCCATCGCCTGGGTCGTGATGTTGAGCATGTGGCTCATAATCCGGCCTATTTCGGAGTAGAGCACGCGGATCAGCTGCGCTCGCTTCGGCACTTCGAGGCCCAGAAGTCGCTCAATCGCCAGGCACCAGGCATGTTCCTGATTCATCGGCGCGCAATAGTCGAGCCGGTCAAAATATGGCAGCCCCTGGAGATATGTCTTGTATTCCAAAAGCTTTTCAGTACCCCGATGCAGAAGCCCGATATGGCAATCCACCCGGTCCACCACCTCGCCATCCAGGTCGAGAATCATCCGCAGCACGCCATGGGCGGCGGGATGCTGGGGCCCAAAATTTAGCGTAAAGATACGCTCATCAGGCGGTGTGGAGAGATCGTCCGCCATCAGGACCCTCCGCCAAGCTGTTGTTCCATCAGAGCCGGGTCGCCGAACCGCAGCAGGAAATCGCGCTGGAATTGCTGGTCCACGCAGGTCCCGTTTTCAGAATACTGGTCAATCGCGGTTTGAAGGCCGCCTTCTTCAGTGCGTTGGTCCAGACCTTCCAGGGCGCCATAGGCATCATTGACGGCCTGTTGGCGCGCCTGAGGCTCCGATGGAATGACATCCAATATACCCGTCCAGACTTCAGCGGCAGACAGAGCCTGTTCTTCGCTCATCAGCTCGGCATCGGCGAGATAAAAGGCCGAAGCGATACAAAGGGATGCACCAGCGACACCATTTTGCGGGTCTTCGCGTTCGACAGTTTCAACCGGAGGCGCAGGCTGCGACACAACGGGCTGAGGCGGCTCGGCGCCCTGCCCCGGCAGGCTCACTGGCAGGGATTCGCAGGCGCCAAGCGCAACCGCGAAGATCAGCCCCGCACCAAGACGTTTCAGGCTCATGATGCCTCCTCGGCCGCGTCGGCCTTCTCGTCGCCAGGAATCACCGCGGTCATGCCTTCCCATGGGGATAGAAAATCGAAATTCCGGTATTCCTGGGTCAGCTTCACAGGCTCGTAGACCACTCGTTTTTCAAGATCATCATAGCGAACTTCTACATGCCCGGTGAGCGGGAAGTCCTTACGCAGCGGATAGCCCTCAAAACCATAATCGGTCAGGATGCGGCGCATATCCGGGTGGTCGGAGAACACAACGCCATACATGTCGAACGTCTCGCGCTCATACCAGTTGGCGGCAGGGAATAGCCCCACCAGGCTCGGCACCGGCGTATCCTCGTCGGTTTTCACCTTTACGCGGATCCGGTGGTTCATATTCATCGAAAGCAGGTGATACACGACCTCAAACCGCTCGGTGCGCTGAGGATAGTCAACGCCGCAAATATCGATGAGTGTCTCGAACATGCACAGGCTGTCATCACGCAGGAAATTCATCAACGGAACAATGTGCTCGCGCTCTGCAAACACGGTTAGCTCGCCATTCGACACGCGGGTGGACACGATAGCATCACGCAAACCTGCTGCCGCCTCAAGATGGCTTTCCAGGTCGCGCAGATTGTCCAGACGGGTTAGTTCTTCCTCGCTCATCGCTCAATTGACCCTTCCCGACGGATTTTCTTCTGTAATTGCAGGAAGCCATAGACCAACGCTTCAGCGGTGGGAGGGCAGCCGGGGATATAGATGTCCACCGGCACAATGCGGTCGCAGCCGCGCACAACCGAGTAGCTGTAGTGATAGTAGCCGCCACCATTGGCGCAGCTGCCCATGGAAATGACGTAACGCGGCTCGGGCATCTGGTCGTAGACCTTGCGAAGCGCTGGCGCCATTTTGTTGGTCAGCGTGCCAGCCACAATCATGACATCCGACTGGCGGGGAGAGCCACGCGGCGCCATGCCAAACCGCTCAAGATCATAGCGTGGATTGCCCGAATGCATCATTTCAACGGCGCAGCACGCCAGGCCGAAAGTCATCCACATCAACGAGCCGGTGCGCGCCCAGGAAATCAGGTCATCGGCACGCGCCGTGAAGTATCCTTTATCGGCCAACTCGTCTGAAAGGCCGTTGTAGAACAGGTCATCATCACCGGGCTTGAAGCCTTCCGTACCGGCGCGGGAGCCAGACAGGGCGTAGGGTTTGAAACCGTCTTCGGCCATTTATTCCCACTCCAGGGCGCCCGAGCGCCACTCATAAATGAAGCCCACGGTCAGTACGCCGAGGAAAGCGACCATCGACCAGAACCCAAATATGCCAATCTCGCCGAGTGACACCGCCCACGGGAACAGGAACGCCACCTCCAGATCAAAGATAATGAACAAGATGGCCACCAGGTAAAATCGCACATCAAATTTCATACGCGCATCATCAAACGCATTGAACCCGCACTCATAGGCCGAGTTCTTTTCCGGATCCGGGTTCGACGGTGCAAGGATTGCAGATCCCACGATAAACAAGATCGACAGAATGGCTGCAAACCCGAGGAAAATGATGACGGGCAAATAGTCCAGGGCGAAGCGTTCAATATCAGTCATGGGCGGCGATCCGGGACGTCTGTTAAGTTCCGCGCGGGTTAGACCGCTTTCGCAGCCCGCGCAACTGTGTCCAACCTACCCTGAGTGTTGGCCAGCGCCAACGTTGAAGCGTGCGGCGCGGCGACGCGCTCATCTCAGGCCAGGATCGCTTCGGCGAGCGCTGCTACGCCGTCCTCGGAATGCAGGTCCGAAATCACCTTGTCGGCACCGGACAGGCGTTGGGCCGGGAACAGGTTATTACCTGCGCCAATCACGAACACTCCAGCCTCTTTCGCTGCCCGGATACCGGCCGGAGAAGCTTCTACAGCAATGGCGTCTTCTGCCCCCAGCTCTGCGATCTGTAGCGCCGCCAAATAGGGGTCCGGTGCAGGCTTGCCCTTCTCGGACGTGCCGTCACACACCATGAATTTGAGCTTTGTCGCCGCCGATAATCCCAGTTGAGCCAGGCAATTGGTGACCACATCCCCGTCCATTTCTGTGACGATCGCGAGAGTCGCTTCGGCGCCATGGGCCCCATCAATCATCGCCTTGATACCCGGCCGCAGCGCGAGCCGCCCTCCGCGCGCAGCCGAAAGCATGGATGCTTTGTGAATGTCGGTCAGTTTCTCGACCAGGGCATCATCACCCGCCTGCGTCAGAGGCCAGCCGTATCGATCGAAGTACGCCCGCAGCCGAGCTTTCGTGCCGGGTGTAGCCGCTATTCGGGCAAACAATTCGCGATCCCACCGAGTTTTGAGATTGGCGGCCTGGAACGCAGTGTTGAATGCTGCAAGATCTTCCAACGCCGTTTCGACCAGCACCCCGTCACTTTCGAAAAACACCGCCTTCGGCATCACAAACCTCTCTCAAACGGAGATGTCTGGTGCCCAAAGCCGACCTGTCAGGCAAGCGTCTACTCGCTGGTGGAAACAACTTTCCGCAGATCGTCGGCGCGATCTTCATCACTTCGGGTGCGTCCCCAGACGAAGACAACCTCTTCTTGAGGTGTGCTCGTCGCGGGAGATTGTGGCGCAGACACGGGCGTTGTGGTGGATGGTGAAATGGCTGAGCTGTCAGGCTGCTGGGCTGGTGGAGCCGTGGGCGAGGACCCGCCCGCAGCGGCATCTGCCGCATTGTCTTCTCCCTCCAAATAGTCGCTGGCGCTGGACTGGCGACCATCGGAAGAGGCGTCCGACTGAGATGAACCGTTGGTATCGGCCTCACGATCACTGGTATCATTTGTGGCCGATTCGGCGCCTGAAGCGCCATAAGCTCCGTTTGTTGCATCGGACGCGCCACCCTCAGACGCATCTCCGCCGTCACTTTGCGAGCCACCGCTATCACCAGATGTTTCGCCCACGCTGCCAGCTTGATCTCCATTGGACGCGGATCCACCACCGCTGTCTTGACCTTGCGGACTGGCGCCACCGCCAGAATCATCTGCAGCATCGCTCTGACCACCGGCCTCGCCTTGATCACTCGATTGGCCCTGTCCGGCAGGTTGGCCGGTAGACGCTGATCCACTACCCTCGCCGGCGCCCATTGGCGATTGGCCCGCCCCGCCGGGCGTTCCACTTGGTTGCTTGCCGCTGCCGCCGAGACCCTGCATTTGTCGCAAGATCTCCGAAGCGCTTTGATTTGAGCCCCCGGAAATCACAGAACGACCACCGCTAGTCGAACCGGAGCCGTCGGCGTTACCGCCCTGACCCTGTCCGGATCCCTGACCTTGACCCTGGCCGCCTTCGCCGCCTGTGCCTTCACCGGATTCGCCGCTTCCAGAGCCACTTCCAAGGCCTTTCATGTCGCGCATGATCTGTTCCCAGGCAGCACGTTCAGAGGCTTCAAGGGAGGGGTCTGACTGGGCAGCATCGGAAGGCTGATAGTCCGGGATCGGCTCGCTCGGATCGCTGGGATTGCCGGTCGCGATCGCCTTCGCACGCTCCTTGTTGATATGTTCGCGCGATTCCTCCGGCAACTGGTCCATGGGTCCAGGCGGCGGAAGATTGGTGCCCCAACCGGTATCTGTAGGGTTGGATGTAGGGTCAGTTGGATCGTCGGATCCGTTCTTCTTCTGGGAATTACGCCAATCCTCTTCAGATTGATCAGTCTGAGATGTATCGGCAGGTGGATCACCACTGTCTTGCGCAATCGCGGGTGACATGGCGAACAGGGACACGCTGAGCAGAAGAAGAATTCGGGTCATTTCCAAGTTTATCGCGTTTCGCCTCTGACTGTTAGCTGAACAAATCGAACTAGTTTTCGCCCAATTCAGACGAGGGTCAGCCACTTATCCTGCATCCACTTTACGAACTACGCGTATACCAGTGAAATCATTGCTATCGCCCCGGCGTTGCATCAGGCGGGCTGTAAAGCGCAAATCCGTTGGACCCGAAAACCAGCTACCACCGCGCACCGCCCGCTGACCACATGATCCGCGCATATCAGCGGCGCCATCGCCGGGTGCATCTCGCAAATTCAGCGTGTTACAATCCAGCGTCCATTCCGCGACATTGCCTAGCATGTCCTTCACGCCAAAACGATTTGCCGCAAGCATTCCGGCTGGCAGCGTTCGGTCAGGCGCAGGGTCTGCGCACGCAGAATTGCTCCACGGCAAGCCACTTTCACTGTTTGCACCATTGGCAAAAGCACACAAAGCTGTGGCCGATCCGCCGGGATACACGCCCGCCTCGCCGCCGCGCGCGGCATATTCCCATTGGGCTTCACTCGGCAGACTATAAGCGTGGCCGGATTTCGAAGACAGCCAGGCTGTATAGGCTTGGGCATCGTCCCAGCTTACATTGATCACCGGACGGTTGCCCCGCCCCCAGCCATTGTCGCCAGGTCGGCCACTGCACCCGCCATCGGCCACGCAAGCATCGAACTGCGCGAAGGTGACTTCGGATACCGAGATCGCGAAAAAGTCCGCAAATGTGACCGGTCGCTGGGGTTTTTCCGCCGGCACAGCCTCGGCGTCACTGTCGGGTGCACCGAGTTGCGCAGTTCCCGACGGCAGCGTCACCATGCTAGGGCACTGAGGACAGTCTTGGAAAGTGCGTCCCGGTCGAGGGCGCAAGGCGTCAATCGCGGCCTGAGCCTGCAAGGTGAACCTCCCTCTCGGGAAACTCGTCAGGTATTGCTCATAGGCCGCCACCGTATTGAGCGCTTCCGCCTGGCGCCAGGCCGCGGTATCCGCGGCAGAGGCCTGGAGCCCGGCCAGACGTGAGCGCGCTTCACCGGCGTTCGGCCCAGTTGGATGTTTGTCGAGATAGGCCTGATAGCTACCCACAGTGTTCTCTCGGGCCGCGCGCTCCCAATCGGCAGACTCCTGGCGGGCACGTTCAGCGGCATCTTCACGCGCGGCTTCTTCGGCCTGCTCGATCTGGCTGATCCGCTCGCGCGCCTGGCTGGCAAACAGACCATCTGGGAACCCTGCGAGGTAGTCTTCATATCCGGCCACCGTGTTGCGTCGCTCGGCCGTGGCCCAGGCATCGCGGTCATACCGCGCAATCTCCTCGCGCGCGGACTCCTCGTGGCGGCCATTTGGAAATGCTGACAAATATTCGCGGTAGCCTTCCAACGTGTCCTGCTCAAGGGCCCGAACCCAGGCTTCATTGTCCGACAAAAGAGATGGTTCACCGGTAGGTTCTGGCGCGGCATCGACTGTTTCCGGACCCGGTGTCGGCGGTTTGGGCTCAGGAGTCACCGTGTTCGCCACAAGCCAGACCCCGGCGCCCAATATCGCAGCAAGCAAACCACCGCCGAGCACAAAGCGTCCCCAAGGTGTTCGTTCCGGCTCGGGTGTATATGCCGGGTACGATGTGGACGTGGCTGCGGGTTGCGACGCTGGATTTGGCGCTGGTTTTGCAAGTGGTGCGGCGGGCGCGGGCCGGCGCACAGGCGGGGCGGAAATTCCAGCAAACACCTCTTGCCAGGCGTCAATCGATTGTGGCCGCTCGCTATAGCGCACAGCTAATCCGGCATCGATGCCTGCTAGTCTTAGTGAGCCCTGGCGTTCGACCAACGCTGCATCTTCAACCAGTCGGCGCAGGGGGTCTGGCTGCGCATCAAACAGGGCCGACTGGCGTGTAACACCATCTGATGGTGCCTGGCCCGTGATAGCGTGAAACAGCGTCGCCGACAGTCCGTATATATCTGTCCAAGGGCCAATATTGCCCCGCTCTGAGATCTGTTCCGGCGCGCGATAGCGTTCGGTTCCAATCCGGGTTTGCAGTACGGTGCCCTCACCGCTGCCGGTTTTGGCCGCGCCAAAGTCACTGAGGACGGGCGCAACGCCATTTGGCTGCACGATGATGTTGGATGGCGTGATGTCCCTGTGAAACACGCCATTGCAATGGATGTAGGCCAGCGCGTCGAGCATAGGGTCGAGCAAACCGGTCACAGCCTCCGCCGAAAGCGGGACACCGGCATCCAATAAGGTTTTCAGCGGTGCACCGTCATAGCGCGCCATCACGTAGTAGGCGGTGCCATTCGCGGAAAACCGGTCGCGCACAGACACCACGTTTGGGTGCGATAATCCTGCCAGCAGCGAGGCTTCTTCCAGGAAACTTTCCGTTCGTGCTTCTACGTCCGCAGCGCGGCTTTCACTAATCGGACCAACAGATCCGTCTGGCAACCTGGCAGACAAGCCCTGGGCAAAGAACTCTTTGATCGCGACCGGCTGGCCGGAAGCATCATCGGCCGAATAGGTGATGCCGAACGCGCCATCACCGAGCACCGCGCCGAGCGTGTATTCGCCGATGCGCGTTCCGACCGGCAGGGCCTGGGCGTGGGACAAAGCGTTGCTCATCGTGTGCGCGCGTCTCCGAGTTGAAGGATCAGATTGTCGAGGCAGTACTGCCCGGCCTCATTCAGCGCCCGTTCTTCCTTGGATTGGACAATGGACTGGAGCAGCACCAAAACGGCCGACATTATCAACGCCAGAAGGGTCGTGGTGAAAGCAACACCCAACCGCGAGGTCACCTGGTAGAGGAAGTCTTCACTCTCCGCGTTGGCGGGCACACCGGCATATTGCAAGGCAAACATGATCCCCATCACCGTACCGATAAAGCCGAGCGACGGGATCAGCCATGCAATATAGCGCAGTGTGGAATAACGCAGGTCGATCTCGTGCATGTAAAGCTCGAGCGACGCTGTCATCACATTGGCCGCCTGATCTTCTTTTTTGTTCAGCTGATACTGGTCGATCGTGCGGATGATCATGCGCGGCAGAAACGCATCCTTGCCAAATCGGCGCTGTGCAACGCCCGTTCGAATGCGGGTGAGCATGTCTCCGCTCAGCAAGACGCCATCATCGGGCAGGTAACCGCGTTTCAACTGGCCTTCTTCCTCACTGGCCGCATTCCAGCGCAGGGCAAGTTCGCCAAACCCGACAAAAAGCGCGACCCACATAATGTTCTGGATCGTGAAGGGCCAAAACGTGGCGTCTGAGTCCAGCAGCACTTCCTGAACCGCCGGCCCGGCTGCAAGCCGGATTATGCCGATCACTATGATCGCCGCCACGACAGACAGGGTAAAGACCACCAGTCTTTTGATCCAGTTCACAGATTTCGTCATGCCGGTCAGGCTCCTTCTTCAATTTCGCCTGTAATTGGGTTGCGCCGCGGCGCCTTGAACTGGGAAAGGTTGCCATCCAGGTCGTTGGAAACGGTTTGGGTGACGGAGACAAACTCACCCCGCGCCAGCGCCAAAAGCTCAGCGACGGTGTGGACGGCGCCGCCGAGGCGGACACGCTCATCGGCGGCGAGCTTGGCTTGCTGAGTGCGGAGCCAGACGCCCCCCTCTTCCACAAATGTGCCATTCGCCGACCCAAGGTCCGTCACCTGCCAGGAGCCTGGTTCAAGCGCTTCCAGCCGGGCGTGGTCACGCGACACGCTTGCATCGGCCAGGCGGATCGCGTGATCTTCGCGGCGGCCAATGGTCCATGGACCGGCGATCACGGGCTTTGGTGCAATGGCCTTTGGGACATCGCCAAATCTGGGCTTGAGGCGCCGCGTGATCTGGCGTCCGGCCACCAGCCCAAGGCCCAGCAAGATCAAGGCGGTCAGCCCCATGGCGCCGATCCCGAGAACTCGCCGGCCCGGCGTAGCAATCCACCCACCCCAATGGCGAGGATCGACAAAACGCGTTGCAAGCTGGGAAGAGGACAAGGTCGCCGCTGGGTGCATCAACTCAATTTCAGCAACCTCACCGCCCTGGCTAACGACAAGTGTCAGCGGAGCAGCGGGCTCGTTGGGCAGACGATACTGACGATGTTCCGGCAAATCTATGACCACTGTCCCGCCGCCGAACAAGGGCGCCAAGGCGTCGGCAAGGTCTATTTCGCCAACTGCCGCCAGCGGGGCGCCGCCGGTGAGTAGGGCCATGGCGCCAAGCCCGGCATCGTCTGTGATCGGAAACAATGAGATGCCTTCATCCTTGGCCGCAGCCGCTACAGCGGCCTGAATCTCAGCATTGGCGGGAAACAGGCGGCCCGGCGCAAACAATGCCTTGCGTCCACCGGCGCCCACGTCCCGATCGGCCAACATCTCAAATGCCCCCTGAAGCCCAGCAGGGCTAACCGGCCTTGGCGCAAAAGCATCCAGGGCTTCAAGAGGAGCAAACGGGGTTTCAGCTGGTATGGCACCTACAAGAGCAATGGACGGCTCGCCCGACGCGTCAATCAACAACCAGTCAGCGGAAAACGCCGACAGGCTTGTCATTACGGCATTCGCCAACAGGATTTGTCCGGCACATCTGTTTCAGTCTCGCCAGACACCGCAAATGCCAGCGCGACGTCGGCTTCATCGGCGAACCGCTGGGCGCGGCCTTCAAGATCACCAAACCCTTTGATGGAAAAGTCCGGCGCAGACGTGTCCATGACGCCATCACCGCTGTCTAGGTAACGCCACTCCACCGCGATGAGATCTTGCTCCGCGACCGCGAATGCCGAAACATCACCCGCCATGCCACCACCATAAGGCGACTGGCCCTCGCCCACCTCTTGAGCAAGTGCCATCAGAGTACCGAACACGACGGCGAGACTAGTCGCAAACGCCGCGCGCATCGCTCGCAAGGGCCATAAACTGCCCCCCATTGCCTTCGGCCAAGGTTTCCATGAATTCAACGGTTCCGTCATAATCGAAATAATTCCCCACCACGACAGTGTGGATCTCCTTACGTCCGCCATTTCGGCGGGTGATTTCCCGGGCCAGCTGCAACGGTCTCAGACTATTGTTCACGCTCGGATTGGGCAGGCCATCACTGACCAGAAAAATCGCTTCACCCGGCCCGCTCAGCATTTGATCGAACGCGTACAGCATGCTGGCTGAACCGCCGAACTGGCGCGTCAACCCGTTGGAAAACGCCACGGCATCCGGCGCGGCGCCGGCGTTGATCTGGGTCAGACCCGATGTTGGAAAAGCGCGTATGCGCGGCCCGGAATCGGTTTGCTGAAACCCGACAACACGCAGGGCGTGATTGTCTTGGAGCGAGGTAATGATCCGCTCCATGACGCTACGTACCGGAGCCTCGTGGCCGCCCATGCAGCGGTTCATGTCCAACGCGACGACAATGTCATCCGCGGTAGTTTTCAACCCCAGAAAGCGAAATGCGATCGCTGCCTTCTCAATGGTTGGTCCAGGGTCTTGCTCGATCGGCTCAGGAATCTCGACCGCGCGTTCTGCCTCGGCCTTTTTTTCCAGCAGTGTCTGTTCAGCGGCCCGAAGTTCGGCCAGCAGTTTGTCGGCATCACTTTCGATATCGGAGACATTGGCCTCCATCGCCGATCGTTTCTGGGCGAGCGCCTTCAGCTGTTCTTCGGTTTCAACAGCGCTGTCTTCAGCTGCTCGCAGCAAGTCTGAAAGTGCGCTTTCCGGTGTGCGTTCGATGATCTCTTTCTGATAGTACGGCATCAGCACCACGGTTAGCAGTGCAAAGGCGCTCATGGCCGCGGCGAATAGATCGATTGCCGACAGGGAGAAGATCTCGATTTCACGGGATGGTCTGCGTTTCATCGCGCTCTCCCCACAAAGTCACCCCGATTTCGAGCGGCCAATTCTTGCAAAAACAGGGTCAGTCGACGGTCATCGGTGTAGTCGCCAATGGCCACGGTGTGGATTTCAGCTGAACCACGATTTCGGGACGTGATGTTCGCTATGATGTTGCCGGGTGCGCCATCATCAGGCGCGCCATCGCTCATCAGAATGATCGCCTCGGGGCGCAGATTGAGCGCCCGCACCAGGGCAATCTGGGTTGGCGTGCCCCCTCCAAACCGCGAACTCATGCCGTTCAGATATCGGCTAGCTTCAGAGACTGTCGACGGATCCGCTTGAACCAGTCGACCATTTGAAGGGAAGGTGTCGAAGGTCGGACCGCCGCGATACCCCAGGATGACAAAGCGGTTGTCGGGCTTCATCGCTGAAAGCACTTCCCGAATTGCCCCTGTCACTTTGTCCCGGTGAGCATTCATCGAGCCAGACATATCCACCACGATGGCGATATCTTTCTCGTCGGTTGCGATGCCCAGAATAGAGAACTCAACGCCTTGATCTGTGCTGCGCGGTGGCGTGGGCGTCGGGATCGGGTCGGGCTCTGGAATGGGCGGCGGATCGGGAATCTCAACCTCGCTGGCGGCAATCAACGCCTCCTGAAGCTTGGCCTCCATCTCAGCGATCTCTTCGGCCGCTGTCCGATATTGTTTGTCCAGCAGGTTGATTTCAGCTTCCAGGGCACGGATTTCGGCCATGTCGGTTTGCATCGAGGATGCCGCCGCGCGCCGCTTTTGAACCAACTCCTCCAACTCTTCCATCGAAACATCGGTGCCGCCGCGCTGATAGTAGGGGAACAAGATCAGCACAATCAGAATGAACGCGCCCAATGCGGCGGCAAACAAGTCCAGCGCAGAGACCGAAAAGATGGAGATGTCGCGTCGGCGCGGTCGCATGGCCCGGCAC